>NZ_NTZO01000525.1 GCF_002559405.1 Bacillus sp. AFS001701
AATAAATATTTTATTTTAAAATAACTTCATTTCATGTGCGATAACATAAAAGTGGTCAAGATAATGCAATTAAAAAATTAGAGATTCTTGTAGAGGTTTCTAAATTACTAAAATCGAAGAGGAACTAGGAATAAAAATCGTAAATCACTCAAGATTAGGTGCCAGATTAACAAAAGATGGTTTAAAAATCGCAGTAAAATCTTAAGAAGTCCTCCTAAAGAATTAAAAGACGTAGCACACAAATGTTTAGATACCCAAATCAGTAAACTTAGAGTTTCTATGGTTTCAGCAATTATCAACTAACGATTAACACCTTTAACGGAATTCAAAACCCTTCATTCAAACTTAACTATTGAAAAAATTTTAGAAAATACAACTGAGTGTACGATTGAAAAACTAAAAAAAAGTAAAATAGTGATCGGCATCAACTGTCTCTATGAAGGCATTTCAAAAGAATTAGAAAATTTTAATTCGACAGAATACTTGATGGTAAGTTGAAAGTTTATGAAAAAGTGATTCCCCTTTTGCAATCACAAAAAAATAACTCCCGAAGAATTACTACAGCAAAAAATCGTAATATATAACGGTGATTATACAAGATGGTTTAACTGTAATTTCGAACGGAACATCGGAAAACTAAATATTTTATTCTCTTCCAATCATACCGAGGAGATACTTCGGGCAATTCTAAATGGGAGCGCTGTTAGTTTTGCCCCTAATTTTTCTTTGAAAAATCATCCGCATATATTTTGATGGTAAAAACGTTGAAGTTAATCTCGTAAATTATGAACCTATAAACTCAACACTTGGTATAATATCTTCAAATAAGAAAAATTTATCGAAAACTGAAAAACAT
>NZ_NTZO01000526.1 GCF_002559405.1 Bacillus sp. AFS001701
CTGCAATTAAAATCTGAAAATCGCAATTAAAATCTAAGAATAGCAATTAAATTTATCAAAACTGCAATTAAAATCCTAAAAATCGCAATTAAAATTTAATAGTACCCATACCAGTTAGGGTATTCAGTCCTGAAAAACAGGCAAAAGCAGATCATTTCAAATAGAAAACTTGCAAATATGCCTTCTATCTAAATTAAAAATTGATTAGAACCTACAAAAATAGCTAAATAAGCACGATTAGATCCACTGCAAATAAAAAACATTGTTGAAATACCCTAAACACACTTTGCTCTAGTACATTTTCCAATAAAAAAAGGGCCGCCCATATGTCAGTTAACCCGACTTTTGAGACAGCCTTAATCTATTTAAAACAAATCCATTATGCTCCATCATTAATGAAGCTATATTGCGCCATGTATAGCTTATAATAATGTCCTTTTAATGCTAATAACTCTTCATGTGTACCGCTTTCCTCGACATTTCCGTTTCCAATTACCATAATTTTGTCGCAGTCACGAATAGTTGATAATCGGTGGGCAATGACAAATGAAGTACGACCTTCTAATAGCTTTTCAATACCATTTTGAACAAGCTTCTCTGTATGTGTATCGATATTCGAGGTAGCTTCATCTAATATCAAAATTCTAGGATTAGCTAGTAGAGCACGAGCAAAAGAGATTAATTGTCTTTGACCTAATGAAAGCCTTGAACCCCTCTCGTTTACATCCGTATCATATCCATTTTCCATTTTAATGACAAAGTCATGAGCGTGGACTGCTTTGGCTGCAGCAATTACTTCTTCATCTGTAGCATTTAGTTTTCCGTATCGAATATTTTCCATAATCGATGTTGAGAATAGGAATGTATCTTGTAGCATAATTCCCATTTGACTTCTAAAAGATTCTAAATCTACTTTTTTAATATCGTTTCCATCTACTAAGATTTCACCTTTTAAAGGATCATAGAATCGACTTAAAAGTGAAACAATCGTCGTTTTACCTGCTCCTGTTGCACCTACCAATGCAATTTTTTCACCAGGATTTATTGTGAAATTCACATTTTTTAAGACTGTAGAATTTGCATCATAACCAAAAGTCACATTTCTAAATTGAACTTCACCATTAATTCGTCCAATTGGAGGTGCATTTTCTTCACTAATAATTTCTGGATCAATATCCATTATGTCAAAAATCCGATCAGCTGCCGAGAAGTTTGATATTAATGTATTATAAAAGTTTGATAAGTTCATAATTGGACGCCAGAACATGCCAATATACATTGAAAATGCGATTAATGTTCCGACTTCAATATCTTGACTAGTTACAAGCTTATAACCAACATAAAATACAATTACAGTACCAACACCCCATGAAAGCTCAACTAATGGCCAGAAGAAGTCATTCATTTTTACTGCTCTCATGAATGATCCCATTAATTCAGAAACCTTTTCTTTGAAGTCTTTTTCTTTATCTTTTTCCTTCGCAAAGGATTGAACTACTTTTATTCCTGAAAAATCTTCATGTATAAACGCAATTAAATTCGATCGTTTCTTTCGGTAATCATCCCATCTTTTACGTGCACGTGTTTCGATATAAAACATGGCAACTGCTAAAAATGGAAGAATTGATACTGATGCGATTGCAAGTTTTACATTTAAGATAAACATTACGACTGTAACACAAACTAAGCTTAGTAATTCCGGAATTAATGTTTGAATACTTTGATTGAATAAATTTTGGAGAGCACTAATATCACCCATTACACGAGCCAAAATTTTTCCTACTGGACGATTATCAAAAAATGTAAATGATAGTTTTTGAATATGGGTGTAAAGTTCATGACGAATATTTACTAAAATATTATTCGTAACGGAGCTAATCATCGTCCAACGTATTTTTGAAGCAATCATTGCTAAGAAATTTAGTGCTAATAGTACAGCTCCAATCATTATGAGCCCTTTTACATCGTGATTTTTAATATTTGTATCGATTGCTACCTTTAGTAAATATGGGTTTAATATCCCAATTACCATTACAAATAACATTAAACAAATAACGGCAAATGTTTTTAATTTATAAGGTTTTAAATAAGTACCGAGCCTAAGAATAAGCTCGGTCTTACTCCGATTTAGTTGGTCTTCATCACGATTTATCGTATTTTGTGCCATTAGACCACCCCACTTTCTACTGTCTCAAAATCTTTAAATTGTTCTTCGTAAACTTCAAAGTATCTTCCCTTTTTATCAAGTAATTGTTTATGATTTCCTTTTTCAACTATTTCTCCATTTTCAACAAATAAAATGACATCAGCATTTTTTACTGCTGAAATACGGTGTGCAATGATAAAAGTTGTACTATGTGAGAAACGTTTATTTAAATTGTGTAATAATTCATATTCCGTTTCCATATCTAATGCAGAAGTTGCATCATCTAAAATTAGGATTGGAGCATTTCTTAATAATGCGCGGGCAATTGATATACGTTGTTTTTGGCCACCAGATAAACCAATTCCTCGTTCACCAATTTCCGTGTTGAATCCTTCTTCTAGCTCTTCAATAAAGTCTAAACAACAAGCAATACGGCAAGCCTCACGGATTTCATCCATTGTAGCTTCTGGGTTTCCTAGTTTAATATTATTTTCAATCGTATCTGAGAAAAGGAAAGTATCTTGAGAAACGAGAGACATATTTTGACGTAAAGATGTTAGATTGAAATCTTTAACATTAACGCCATCTACTAGCACTTCTCCTTCAGCCACATCGTATGAGCGACCAATCAGATGAAGAATTGAAGATTTCCCAGCACCTGTCGTTCCCATAATCGCTACTTTACTACCACTTGGAATATATAGATTAATATCTTTTAAGACAATTTCATCATTGTATTTAAAGCTTACATTTTTATATTCCACTGAACCGTCAACTAGATTAGGTGTATATGCACCTTCTTTGTTTTCAATTGCTGTTTTACGATCTAAAATTTCAAAAATCTTCTTCGCAGAAGCTTGATTTTTAGAAAGTACATCTGTTAACCAGCCTAACATTCTCATCGGCCAAATTAAGTTCCAAATATATCCACTAAATGCAACTAGTTCACCTAGCGTCATACTATGTTGTAAAACGAAATATCCACCTAGAATAATCATTGCAACTAGTGCAATATTTGTTAAAAATTCAATATTAGGAAAATATTTACGCATTGTTTTAGCTTGAGCCATATTTAAATCATAATAGCCACGATTCATTTTCAAAAATTTCACCGTCTCATGCTTTTCTCTAGCAAATGCTTTAACCAATCTTACACCCGCAATATTTTGCTGAGCTGTTGTATTGATTTCAGCTGTATGGTCACTTATTTTACCGTAACCTTTATTAAGTAAGCGATTTAAACGCGTCCCCATATATCCAATTGGGATCATAATTGCTAAACAGATTAGTGCCAGCTGCCAATTAATTACAAATAAGATAACTGTACTGACAGTAAAATAAATAATATTTTCAACAAACAATCTTAGTCCAAACGCAATTGTTTGCCAGATATTTTCCACATCTTCATTAATTCTTGAAAGTAATTCACCCGTATTCATCGAGTCAAAATACTTAAATTCAAAACTTTGAATATGCTTGAACATATCATTTTTTATATCTTCATGAACCTTCGAACTTACTAAGTCATATAAATATTCTTTTACATAACCAAAAATTGATTTAATGATTGTGACACCTATAATACCTCCAATAACTGGTAGGACAACAGATTCTTTTCCTTTTGTAATACCATCATCGATAAGAATCATTTGTAAATAAGGAATTAAATGATCCACACCTATTACTAAAACCATTGAAATTGAACCAATAATAAATGAAAGCTTATGCCTAAAGACATATTTTAAAATTCGAGACAAATTTATACCTCCCTTGTATCAATTAACCTAACTCTACGCAACCCTCCACTTTTTTTGACAATAAAAAGGCCATGGGAATATTTTCCATACCCCATGGCCATAAAGAAACGTTTCGCCCAAAAACAAAAATGAATCGTTTATTTTTGGCACAAAAAAGCCATGGGTAATATAAACCCATGGCTAGATCGTCAATTGAAATCTAAATTTCAACGTGGTCCGTCCTGCGTAGAGATAGGGTTCATAATCATTATGAAATTTTGTGATAATTCACAGTTTAATTTTCTTACAATCATCATGTTAACCTACCTCCTTCTTATTTGATATTTTTATCATATACGAGTGGACTTTAAAATGTCAAACTATTTTTAATAAATTTAATTATTTAATTTTATAAACAATTGCTTCATACGGTCTTAAGCTATTATTCACATCAGTTAAACTTGAATCTTTATAATTACTTAAAATTATACTTACTTCATCATAGCTAGTACTATGACTAAATTTTGATTCCTCATTTGTAAAGTTTGCTACAACTAGGAATTTTTCACCATTATACTGTCTTTCATATGCAAATACTTTTTCATCCTTTTCAGCAAGCATTTTAAAAGAACCATAAACAATTGCAGGATTTTCTTTTCGCAAATGAATTAACTGGCGATAATGATGAAAAATTGAATCTGGATCGTTTATCGATTGTTCAACATTTATTTTAGTAAAATTCGGATTTACTGTTAACCAAGGGCTTCCTTTTGTAAAACCTCCATGCTTTTCTCCATTCCATTGCATTGGAGTACGTGCATTGTCTCTACCTTTTGTATAAATCGATTCCATTATGTCTTCGTGCTTGTATCCTTTTGAAATACGGTCATTATACATATTTTTCGTTTCAATATCGTCATATTCATCTATGCTTTCAAATCGAATATTTGTCATTCCAATTTCTTCACCTTGATAAATATATGGTGTACCTTGCATTAAATGAAGGATTGTAGCAAGCATTTTTGCACTTTCAATACGATATTCTTTATCATTACCCCATCTAGAAACAATTCGTGGTAAATCATGATTATTCCAGAACAAGCTATTCCAAGCCTTTCCATCAAGCTGAGTTTGCCACTTATTAAAAACATCTTTTAGCTCTAACAAATTTAGCGGCTTTAAATCCCATTTTTCCTTACCTTCTTCTTGATCAAGACCGATATGCTCAAATTGAAAAATCATACTTAATTCATTTCGAGCAGGATCCGAATAAAGCTTTGCAATTTCTGGCGTTGCTCCCCAAGTTTCACCAACAGTTAGCACATCATGATTTCCAAAAGTCTTTTTATTCATCTCTTGCAAATATTCATGTAGCTTTGGACCATTTGCCGTAATCTCTTGATCAGGAATCTTCCCAATTAAATCAATTACATCCATTCGGAACCCACCAATTCCTTTATCAAGCCAAAAGTTCATTATATTATATACTTCTTCGTGTACTTTTGGATTCTCCCAATTTAAATCTGGCTGCCTTTTACTAAATAAATGCAAGAAGTATTGACCAGTTTGTTCATCATATTCCCATGCACTACCACTGAAAACAGAAGGAAGATCATTTGGTACACTTCCATTCACAGGATCTCTCCAAACATAATAGTCTCTATATGGACTATCTTTACTCTTTCTTGATTCAATGAACCACGGATGCTCATCAGATGTATGGTTCACGACTAAATCCATTACGATTTTAATCCCTCGTTGATTCGCTTCTGAAATTAATTCATCCATATCATTCATCGTGCCGAACTCTTCCATAATGTCACAATAATCACTAATATCGTAACCATTATCATCATTAGGAGATTTATATACAGGACTCAACCAAATAACATCTATTCCTAAAAGCTTTAAATAATCAAGCTTTTCGATTATTCCTTTTAAATCACCGATTCCATCAGCGTTACTATCCATAAAACTTCTAGGATATATTTGATAAACTACACTATTATGCCACCATTTTTTCTCCATTTAAATTGCCTCCTAGATTATGTATAAATCTTAAAAACTAAAAAATTAATTGTGATTTTTTCTAAAAACATTAATATGGTACGTGAAATTTTAAATCTCAAACCCTTTTACTAAAACTGTGCAACCGCGTGCATATTTTAATGGTAAAAGTGTCCTAGTTTTAAAAGTCAATTATTCATCTACCCTTTTTAACCGCTTACATTTTCTGTTTTATCAAGATTGTTCATTAATGCAAACATTTACATTTTTTGGATCCTTTTTAAACATTTTACAGTTTTCCAATTAATCTATTTTTTTCTAATTTGAAATTTTTATTAGATAGGACAAGCGATCCTTTCATAATATATAAGGCTATATATTTTCTAAATTTTGTTAGGGGGAGAATTTTGTTTAAGCGCTGTTATATTTTTTTCTTCGTACTACTTTTATTTTTGAGCACATCTTTTGTTCAGTCTTTCGCCGCAGAAACAAAACCTGTTTCGCAATTTATCATTATTAATAAATCGATTAATAGATTAGCTTTCTATGAAAATGGTAAATTGGTCAAAGTTTTTAAAGTTGCAACCGGTAAGAGTCAGGATCTAACTCCTGAAGGAAAGTTCAAAATCGTTGTTAAAATTGTTAATCGTCCCTATTATAAAGATAATATTCCTGGTGGCGATCCGAGGAATCCGCTTGGTAATAGGTGGTTAGGTTTAAATGCTAGAGGGACATGGGGTACAACCTATGCAATCCACGGAAATAATAATCCAAGTTCAATTGGAACTTATGCTAGTCATGGCTGTGTACGAATGTATGATGAAGAAGTTGAATGGTTATTTGATCGTGTCCAGAAAAATACGACTGTTTTAATCACTTCATCAAACATGTCATTTCAAGACATCGCAGTTGCAAATCATTTATTTGATGATGATTCAGGAACTGTTGTTGTAACAAAACCTACCGATATCCCTACTAGTTTACAACTTGGAAGTGTAGGTTCAGAGGTTGAATGGCTGCAGGATACATTAACAAAATTAGGTTACTCTACAAACGGGGTCGATGGTTACTTTGCTAAAGGCACAGATCAGGCAGTAAGAGCATTTCAACTAGATAATGGGTTAACTAGTGATGGAGTTGTTGGTGCTGGTACAAAAAAATTATTATTAGACAAACTCCAAGAAAAAAACCGTGAGTTAGTGTCAGCTTATTTTTATACATTTACATTAAAGAAAAATGTAAAAACGAATGGCGAGGACCGATTTGATAGTCGATTAAATGGGGTTCAAAAATTAAATTATTAAACTATTAGAGGGTATCCATGATCCTAGCTTTTAATGGAACCCTTTTTTTAATGAAAATAAGGTGGACTGCAAATAAAATCTGATTTTCGCAATTAAAATTGACAAAACTGCAATTAAATTTTGAGAATCGCAATTAAACTTAAAAATTACCCATGCCAGTTAAGGTATTTTGACCTAAAACTTGTACAATAGCAGCTCCTTTCTAT
>NZ_NTZO01000527.1 GCF_002559405.1 Bacillus sp. AFS001701
ATATTAAGAAGCTCCTTATTCCATTTAACAGTTTTATAAAGTAAGAAAATAAATAGAAAATGAATAACGATTACCATAATTGAGGCAAAGCTATAATACTTTGGGTTAAATATGGATAAAGACCATTCCTTCTCAACGAAAAAAGTTATGGTGGTTATTAACACCTTGATAGTTTCTGGTAACAATGTAATTACCATTGTTAATGAAGAAATCAGTAAAGGTCTAATACAATGTTTTAAAATTTTTGTTAATTCTTCATATTGTCCTGATGAGTTTTCTGGGTAATCTGGAATACCTTGGTCTATTATACTTTCAATCTGAGATTCATAGCTAATGTATAAGGCTGCCAAAATACCACAAATAATGCTTAATGCTGATAATGAATCACCCAATTTTAATTAAACCCCCTGATGTTGACCTAGTTCTTCCGCTTCAGTAACCCCTAGTTTTTCACATAATGCTCTATAAGAGGCTACACTAACTATATATTTTGAATATGTTCCTTTTTTTTGAGTAATTTGAGGGAGATTACCGTCAATGTTACCCAGTAATTGGTTCAGTTCAGAAACGATACTTTTATTCCTTACGTCAATTGTATATTCACTAGTTCTTCCGCCACTAGATTGAACATCTTGTGCATTTTGCACCACTTTGATTAAAGTATTATTAATTGCATCATGTAATTCATATTGATACTTTGATAAAACTGAACGTATTAAAGAGCGACTTTGAGATGCTGTTAATTGGAAAAGACTACTTACAAGTTCTTCATTAGCTATACCGTTTTCTAATGCTCTTTTAATAATTAGGAATAAACGGTACTCTTGAAAATCTGACCCTCTAGTAAAGACTTTTTGTCCTAAAAACATTCGGTAATACTCTTCAAATGATGCTTTACCAAAATCGGATAGAATTTCCTCAAAAGTCCTTTGTGGGTCAATATCGCTAAGTATATTTCTAAGTAAACGTTCGTCTTCTTCCGACAATTCAAAGTCGAAATTTACAGTAAATGTCGCCAAAATATATCCCTCCTGATTGAAAATTCAGTAATATTAAATAATATTTTATCATATATGGTAAAATTTTCTTATACAATATGTAACAATTATTAAAATTTCTATCGCCTTTCTTGAGGAACTTAAAATTACTATGGAGATAATCGGAAAATGAAAGTGGGTTTAATATGTAAAATCTATCAAACTAAAGGATTGATGAAAATGAAAGAGGTTCAATTTCATGAAATATTAATCGCATATCCAAACCTAATTGAAGATGGGTGTGTATTTTTACAAAGTGAGGTTAACTTGAATGGGAAACGGTGTGACCTTTTATTTTTGGATAGAAACAAGAGGAAACTGTATGTGAGGTCAAGCTGATAGTCAATGATAGTGCTGTAGGTCAATTGATTCGATACGATGGACTCGCAAATAATCCAGATGCCCGCTTTATGTTAGTTGGACTTTCTTTTGTAGCTGGACTAAAGGTCGGACTAAAAAAACATGGATACGAATACAAGGAAATTAATCTCGATAAGGTTAAGGGGAAAACGGATAACGTAACTTTGTATAAAAAGAAAGTCCTCAGAAATAAGTCTAAGTTTGAAAGTATTGACCAATTGGTTCAAACGTTTATTCCAAGGGAACAGAAATTTGCTAATGAAATTTTTGAATACGCTTACGGTTTAGAAGGTGTTTATTATTATCTGTCTGACGGTATTATGATGAGGCGGGCAACAAGACGTTTTAAGTTTTTATCAATTTCAACAAAAGGAAATAGAGTCCTATTCCATGTCCCAACAAAGATAAGAGATACAGTTTTTAATAGGTTTAAGGATAAAATAAAGATTTATCTTCCTATAAATCCAAGAGATAAAAATCAGATTGACATAGAGCTAAAAGACATTTGTTCTTTGGATAGTGTTAAGGAGTTAATAAAGCTTGCCTACGATGAACGTGAATAAGGGGATAAGCAACAGGTTCTAAATGCATTAGACTTGCTTAAGAATCATACATACAAAGAAGTTGAATCATTGACGGGATTGTTACAAGACTATTTTTTTGTTGTTCCCAGATGTTATAGAAAATGATAGCTGCTTTTTTTACTAAGAGGGATTTAACACTGTTTTGTAGAATATTGTCAATAGCTGTATTGAGAAGGAAGTGTTTCCCATTAATCTATTATCACATTTTGAAATACAAAAAGAACAGTTTGTTATTATGAAAATAAAACCAGATGAATTAGAAAACTTTCTGGAAAAACTACCACTTCATTTTAGAAAGTGCTATATAACTGATGAAGATTTAATAAATAGTGTTAATGAGTTGAGTTTACATTACAGCGATTTACTAAAGGATTATTATTTGCCTAATCCTGGTAATGTAATGTCAGGGGAGTTTGGGGAGATACTATCATATTTTATTCTTAATGAATACTATTTACCTATATTACTAAATGGACCAAGAAAATGGTTATGGAAAGATGATAGAAATCAAGCGGTTCAAAAAACAGATGTAATGTTATTCCACAAAGAGGACTCACCTTCTAAAAAAGATTTATTGGTATCGGCAGAAATTAAAGCTAAGGCTACAAAAAATAAACAATATGACCCAGTATATAATGCAGTTGAGGGAGCATATGACGATTATTTAAGAAGACTAGGAGTTTCGTTGAATTGGTTAAAAGCAAAATATGTTAAGGCAAGGAATCTTAGCGAGATTAAAGACTTAGAAAGGTTTCTTGACCCAGTTACATATGGTGAATACACAAAACATTTTAAAGCAATAGTTGTAATAGATACAGAATTAATTGAAGCTGAATTGGTTAGAGAAAGAGAACTTAAAGAATTTAATGCTGACTTTGAAATTATCTTTATTTCTATAAATAACTTGAAATCAGCATATGAGAGTACATATGAGAAAATTCTAGTGTCAGGTAGTGATATATTTTGATAAGTGAAAGATTAAGACATTGGATTGCCCAGTCTGAATCCTGGCATACTTTTATGGATTTTCGCCTTCCTATTGAGAATATTGCTAATTACCCATTTCTAAAAAGAAAAGATGACTTTTATATTACTTTGTTTAGCAAAATGATGGACCTAATGGAAGAAGACTTAGTAGTTGTAGATAAAAAAATGGACATCTTAGCTTTGGCAAAAGGATTGGAAATATATTCTCTTAAAGAAACTTCTGGAGAGTTTCAAGGAATTAATTTTGCAAAAAACATGTTAGTTGTTAGTGCACTGTACTATTTGGCAGGTTATTCTGCATCTGCATTTATTCTTGCAAAGTTATTTTCTTCGGAAAATTATGAAGGTGAACTTGAACAGTTTTTATCACAGTTCTTAAGAAGAGAATTGGATAATGAAAATAGATACTCCATAATGCTAGGTGACTTTCTTAGCAGCGGAGAAAAAAACAATATAATTGCTTTATATAATGATATTTCGGAAGATGTAGATTATTATCTTCAAAATAATCCAGATGAATATATTACATCTAGAATAATAAAGACTCTTTTAGAGGATTTTATGGAAAATAATATATGGGAAGATATTTCAAAAAATATCGATGGTTCAAGTCAAGAATTTTCAAGTTATGTTTTGTTAGGTTTTAAGAAGAGTCCACCAGTTTGGAGTTTCTTTCCCTCACAAAAAAAAGCATTACAGAAGGGGATTTTAAAAAACAGAAACAAGGGTTTTTCTCTTCAAATGCCAACAAGTGCTGGTAAAACCGCCATATGTGAATTAATAATATATGAACATTTTTTGAGGAATTCTGAAAGTAAAATATTATTCTTAGCACCGTTTAGAGCCTTGGCTTCAGAGTTGAAAAGCGGGTTTAATAGAAGACTATCTAGTTTAGGTATTAAGACAAAATCAATATATGGTGGAAATATTCCGACACAGAGCGAGAAAGAAGCAATTAAAAATGTTAACTTACTAATTGCAACTCCAGAAAAATTTATGGCAATTGAGAGTGTTTTACCAGATATATATAATCA
>NZ_NTZO01000528.1 GCF_002559405.1 Bacillus sp. AFS001701
ATAATGCATGAAAACGGTTTAAAGGTAAAGAGAAAATTTAAATTTTTTTACAATTTTGTCTTTTTTCATAAGAAATTATGTTTAAAAACCTTTTGAAAGGCAAAAATGGTTGTAGCACTTTCAGGAGGTTAGTTTGTTGAAAGAATGGTTTGAAGAATTTGAAGTAGAAATTTCAAATGAAATTAAAAATTTGGTTAGTAGTAATACTCTTATAGGTGATCCGATTTTATTTTTTGAAAACATTATTTTAGTACCATTTTTTGAAATGATTTTAGCGCTAGGCGAAGCTCATTCATCATACGAATTTGCGAGTATTGGAACAGGAGTAGAAGTAATTCCTAAAGCATTTTTAGTTTTAAAAGATGGAAAGAGTGAAGTAATTTTAGTAAATAATAAAAATATGAATTTAGCTGTTACAGAAAAAATTCTTGATGTAACGATTTAGTTTCCATTAAGTACATTCTTTGTTAATGTAAGGATTGAAGTTTATTTCTTGTAGCCATCAAAAAAACGATCAAAATAATAAAGGGTGATTATATGGAACAAAATGAATTTATCAATTTGATTGATCAGTTAGTTAAAGGTGAGATTTCAGAAATTAGCGTTACAAAAGATGAATTTTTAACATTTAGGCAAATAATCGTTAATCGAGAGGACTTTAAGCACTTTCGTGGAATCGCACAGCATGGAGGCCATGTAATTTATACTTACTTGGAAGAAGCTAGAAGTTAACGATGATTGTTAAAATTTAAAGTCAAAATTATATTATTTTAATCATGTACTCATTAAAAGTTTGCGAAAAAAAAAAGTTTTTTTAGCTTTTTTTCTTATTTCGCAAGGTGTTAATGAGTACTTTTTTTGTGAAAATGTTATGACCTCATTTGACAAAAAAATCGTTTTACACTTTATTGCACTCTTCTCCATAATTTGTTAAATTTCATATATTGTTTTATTTCGAGACATATTGTCGAAATGTTTATTTTTTAAATCCAGTACCTATATGTTGTGTTTGTTCTAAAAAGGTAATACAATATGTAGGTATATAATATAAGTATTTTCAATATTCTTACATATTAACGAGGGTGATAATATGGTGATAGTTTACAGTTCAATGACTGGCAATGTTAAGCGATTTGTCAATAAAGTTAGAATGCCGTCAATCCAAATAAAAGATGGACTAAAAATTGAAGTACCGTATATTCTCGTAACCTATACTACAGGATTTGGTAATGTACCTGAAAACGTAAGTACTTTTTTGGAGAGTAATTCGAAGTATTTAAAAGCAGTCAGTGCAAGTGGTAATAAAAACTGGGGAGATTCTTTTGCAGCAAGTGCAGATAAAATAGCATCAGACTATCAAGTTCCAGTGTTATCAAAGTTTGAACTGTCAGGGACAAGTCGAGATGTACAATATTTTATTGAGGGAGTGGAAAAGCTTGAGACATATTGAGCTGAATAATGAATTGACGATTAAAAAAGATGGTTTTTTTGATCTCGCAAAAGATAAAGAAGCGCTTCTTTGTTTCTTAAAAGAAGTTGAAGATAAAAAGATTCAGTTTTCTTCTTTAAAAGAACGCTTAAACTATATGATTCAAGAAAACTACTATTATAATGTTGAGATGGATTACTCCTTTGATGAAATAGAAAAATTATATAAGTTAGTATACAATGCAGGTTTCACTTTTCAATCATATATGGCCGCATCAAAATTCTTTAAAGATTACGCATTAAAAACAAATGATGGAAAGCATTACTTAGAAGGATATGAAGATCGAATTGCGATCGTTGCACTATATTTAGGAACAGGCAATATTGAAAAAGCATTGAAATTAGCAAAAATGATGATTCAACAAAACTATCAGCCAGCTACTCCAACTTTCTTAAATGCTGGGAGAAGTAGAAGAGGCGAATTGGTGTCATGTTTCTTATTAGAAATGGACGATAGTTTAAATTCAATAGGATTTCAAATTAATACGGCAATGCAACTGTCAAAAATCGGCGGTGGTGTTGCACTAAATCTATCAAAACTTAGAGCTCGTGGAGAGCAAATTAAGGAAATTGATAACGCTGCAAGTGGTGTTGTTCCTGTTATGAAGCTATTAGAAGATTCATTTTCATACGCTAACCAGCTAGGACAACGTAAAGGTGCTGGTGCAACCTATTTAAATATTTTCCACTGGGACGTAGTTGAATTTCTTGATACAAAAAAAATCAATGCCGATGAGAAAAGTAGAATTCAATCACTATCGATCGGTTTAATTGTTCCAAATAAATTCTTTGAACTAGCAGAAAAAAATGAACCATTCTATGTATTCGCACCATATACAGTGTATAAAGAGTATGGTATTCATTTAGATGATTTTGATCTAGATGAAAGATATGAAGAATTATTAAATAATGAGCGTGTTAAAAAGAAAAAACTAGATTTAAGTGCACGTGATCTTTTAGTAAAAATTGCTGCGATTCAGTTAGAATCTGGATATCCATATTTGATGTATAAAAGTAATGCTAATCAGCAGCATGCACTAAAGGATATTGGCGAAATTAAAATGTCTAATTTGTGTTAATAGCTAGCACCTTCTAGAAGAAATTCTAGTCGAAAACTCTGTTAAACGGGAGAAGCCTTATAATAGGTAATCTACCGTGCTAAATCTTATCTTAATTACTATTATAGTAAGTGTCTTATAGGTATTAAGTGTTATTAAATTCATAAATCAAGATGTAACATTATATTTAGGAATGTCTGAAGAAACGAAATCAAGATCGCAATAAATTTCCTACCTATAAGAGACTTTCTGAAAGATTAAGATAAGTAAATGCCTAACGACTATCGAAAGCATAGCTGGATGAAAAACTCCAGTGAAGAAGCGAGTAGAGTACACTTAAAAGCGAGTGGAAAAGCAGAGCACCTTACCAGGTTGAGCTGAAGGTGATGATATAGTCTATCCTGCATGGTGACATGTAGCAGTTCATAAGAGAACGGGTTGGGTTGTAGCGGGCCTAATTGAATATAAGAGACAGAAATTTTTCAACTACAAGAAACATCAATCATCAATAACTATGGCGAAGAAGATCAAATCAAACGTGATGTGAATTGTAATTTAGGATCATTAAACATTGTAAACGTAATGGAAAATAAAGCGATCAGAGAATCTGTACATGTTGGAATTGAGGCATTAACAGCTGTAACAGATATGACGGAAATAGAGAATGCACCTACAGTGAAAAAGGCAAATGAAGAACTTCATTCGGTTGGTCTAGGTGCAATGAATTTGCATGGATTTTTAGCGAAAAATGGAATTTCATACGAAAGTGCTGAGGCTAAGGATTTTGCGAATACATTCTTTATGATGGTAAACTTTTATTCTATTGAAAAAAGTATGCTAATCGCTAAAGAAACTGGTAATACGTTTAAGGATTTTGAAAAGAGTGAATATGCTAAAGGTACTTATTTTGAAAAGTATACTTCAAAATCATTTGAACCTAAAACAGACAAAGTAAAGGAATTATTTAATGGAATCTATATCCCGAATGAATTTGACTGGGTTACATTAAGTAAGCAAGTACAAGCGTATGGATTATATAACAGCTATCGTTTAGCAATCGCGCCTACACAATCGATTAGCTACATTCAAAATGCTACTTCTTCGGTTATGCCGATTGTAAATGTTATTGAATCTAGAACTTACGCAAATTCAACAACTTATTATCCGATGCCGTATTTATCAAAAAACAATTTCTGGTATTATAAATCAGCTTATGACATTAACCAATTTAAGTTAATCGATTTAATTGCTGAAATTCAGCAGCATGTCGATCAAGGTATTAGTACTATTCTTTATGTAAACAGTGATATCTCAACGCGAGAGCTTGCTAGATACTATATTTATGCTAATAAAAAAGGATTAAAGAGTTTATATTACACACGTACTCGTAAATTGAGTGTAGAAGAATGTATAAGTTGTTCAGTATAAAAAAGTAGGATTGAACTTTAGTAGATAAAGAGTTCAATAGTCTAAATTAAATTACTTAATGATCTAAAATGAAAAGCTCGAATATAGAATGCTTTATGCATATTGTTCTATATCATCGAGCTTTCTTTATGATTAGGGGGAAATATGAATGAAAGCTGTTAATTGGAATAAAAAAGAAGATGATTTTAGTTTAGTATTTTGGAAGCAAAATCTATCGCAGTTTTGGACTGAAGAAGAAATTGTCGTTTCATCTGATAAAAATACTTGGAATACATTATCAAAAGAAGAACAATCAGCATTTAAAAAGGTTTTAGGCGGTCTAACATTATTAGATACTAAGCAAGGCGGAGAAGGTATGCCTTTAATCTTAGTTCATCTTAAAAATTTACAAGCAAAAAGTGTACTAGCATTTATGGGTGCGATGGAAGAAGTACATGCGAAAAGCTATTCACATATTTTTACAACTCTTGCTACAGAAGATGAAATTGAAGATTTATTTAAATGGGTGGACGAGCATCCAATTTTAACAAAAAAATCGGAATTAATTTCCTCTTATTATTTAAATCTATTACAGCGTGATGTTTCGGATGAAGAGTTATACATGGCAATGGTTGCAAGTGTATTTTTAGAAAGTTACTTATTTTATAGTGGATTTTTCTTCCCGTTATACTTAGCTGGTCAAGGGAAAATGACTGCTAGTGGTGAGATTATTAATCTAATTTTACGAGATGAAAGTATTCACGGTGTATTTGTAGGACTATTAGCGCAACAAATTTATGACCAATTTACTGATGAACAAAAAACTCGACTTTACAATGAAACAATGTCATTATTAGTTCAATTATATGAAATTGAGTTACAATATACAGAAGAAATTTATTCTTCAATTGGTTTAATAGATGAAGTTAATAAGTTTATTCGATATAATGCAAACAAAGCGTTAATGAACTTAGGATTTGATTATTATTTTGATGAAGAAGATATTAATCCGATTGTTTTAAATGGTTTAAAAACGGATACTAAAAATCATGATTTCTTCTCTGTTAAAGGTAATGGGTATGTAAAAGCAGTTACAGTGGAAAAATTAACAGATGAGGATTTTGTCTTTGAATTTTAAATGTAAGGAAGTATGTAAATGAAAGCACTTGTTTTTAGAGAGTTTGGTCAATCAGACGTATTAAAATACGAAGAAATAGCAACACCTAAAATTTCAAACGATGAAGTATTAGTTGAAATGAAGGCTGTAGGTGTTAATTTTGCAGATATTTATCGTCGTAAAGGAAATTATCATTTAGCAGGTGATCCTCCGTACATTTTAGGGTATGAAGGCTCTGGGGTTATTACCGAAGTCGGTTCTGATGTAATGGACTATAAAGTAGGAGATCGCGTAGCGTTTGCAGATGTTCCTTTTTCGAATGCAGAGTATGTTGCTGCAAAGGAATCTCATATTGTACCAATTCCAGATGAAATTAATTTTGAAATTGCTGCGTCTATTATGCTACAAGGGTTAACTGCACATTATTTAATTAATGATAGTTATAAAATAAAATCAGGTGATGTTGCACTTGTTCATGCAGTAGCAGGTGGTGTTGGCCAATTATTGACTCAAATGATTCTTTTAAAAGGTGGAGAGGTAATCGGATTAACCTCATCACAAGAAAAAAGAGAAAAAGCTTTATCAATCGGTGCGAAAGAAGTATTTTTATATACTGATAATTGGGTTTCACAAATTAAAGATTTTACAAAAGAAAAAAATGGTGTAGATGTTGTATATGAATCAGTTGGATCTACAATAATGGATAGCTTTGAAGCAACAAAAGTTCATGGTACAGTTGTATTTTATGGAATGGCTGGAGGGGATCCAGTTCATATTGATCCAAGAATGTTAATGGATACCTCAAAAACACTAACTGGTGGAGACTTGTGGAATGTACTAATTTCAAAAGAAGAGAGACTACATAGAAGTAATGAGCTATTTAATTGGATCGCAACAAAACAATTAATTGTACAACAACCTACTGTGTTTTCTTTAAAAGATGGTAAGCTAGCTCATGATCTATTAGAAAGTAGAAAATCAACAGGAAAAATCATATTATCTGTTTAATAAATTAGACCAAAACTTTGATGTTTTGGTCTTTTTTGTGAATAAAGCTATTTAATTGGTAATGTAATTGTAAAAGTAGTTCCATTATTATCGCTCTTTACGCATATAGTACCGTTATGATTTTGGATTAGTTTTTTAGTTAAAGATAAACCGAGTCCAGTACCGTCATCTTTAGTCGAGAAGAACGGATCAAAAATATATGGTAAATCTGAAGGTGGAATTCCTGATCCATCATCTTTTAATGCGATATAAATAAAATCCTTATCAATATAAGTTGAAATGATAATTGTAAGCTGACCTTCTTTTTTTGCATCTAATGCATTATGAAATAAATTTAAAATAACTTGTACAAGTTGGTTTTTATCAAAGAAAATATGTGCTCCTATTAATTCCTCAGATAGGTAGTATTCAATTTTAACATTATTTAAAACGGTCTCGCTAAATAATAGTTGTTTTATGTGATTCGATAAGAAATTATTAATATTAATTGGCTCTGGTTTATAGTTCGCATTCTTTGTAATAGATAAAAAGTCAGTAATGATTCCATTTGCCCTATCTAATTCTGGAATCAATAAATCATTAAACAATTGCTTATACCTAGGTGGTGCTTCTTCTTGCAAGAATTGTAAATAACCTCTA
This sequence comes from Bacillus sp. AFS001701, assembly GCF_002559405.1. Taxonomy (GTDB): domain Bacteria; phylum Bacillota; class Bacilli; order Bacillales; family Bacillaceae_G; genus Gottfriedia. The sequence goes on from NZ_NTZO01000528.1 coordinate 6,718, forward strand.
ACAGTTGTAAGTGGATTGCGGACTTCATGTGCTATACCTGCAGCAATTCTACCAGACATTGCTAGCTTTTCAGAATCCCTTGCCTCGTTTAAATTATGAAAAATACCAATTACTCTTGAAATTTCTCCATTTAAATCACGGATGATCCGAGTATTGATAATACCATAGTTAATATTTAAAATTTCCTTATTATAAAATTCTTCGCCTGAATAAAGTGTTTGTAATAAACAAATGTCTTTATCGTCTATTTTTAAT
>NZ_NTZO01000529.1 GCF_002559405.1 Bacillus sp. AFS001701
AAAAGTAAATTAAAAGTTTTTTAAATGGTTGCCTTAGAAAATACCTCCATCTATTTTCTAATATACATTTCTGCAATTAACTACTTATTAACTTTTTAGACATATCGAAACATAACAAGGTAAAAAATAAAAAATGACTACTTAAGTAGTCAGTGGTTTGTTTAACTAAGCCTAAGCCATTCAATTGTTCGTTATGGATTTAAATTATAAATTATTAACTTCATTAGCGGTTCGGATTGCTGATTCGATTGCCCCTTGTATCCATCCAGGAGTAGAGGAGGCATGAGATCCTCCAAAATGTATTCTACCTTCAGGTGTGCTAATAAAAGGGCCAAGTTCTCTTTGTTGGTTTGGTTTATACATCACAAATGCTCCACCTGTAAACGAAAATTGCGTCCAACTTTGAGAATGACCTGCCAAAAATTCTTTATAAACTAC
>NZ_NTZO01000530.1 GCF_002559405.1 Bacillus sp. AFS001701
GAAGGCTAAAGGCCCCTCAGGCTGGCCGAGGAGGCGAAAGAAGCTCGCCCCATGGAAAGCGAGCATCCTGTAATGGAAATCAACATCACTCTACTCCTTTTACGAAAATTTGGTAATTTAATTGACAAGTTGTTTTTCAACAACGTGAAAAAAGATGTCTCAAATAAAAGTCTTGAGACATCTTTTTTATGGCATACATTATTTAGCGATTTGACTAACAAACTTCTTCATAAACTTCAATAGCTTCATATGCATGATTGCCATTTCTTCAGGGGTAATTGGTTCTTCTTTTTCTAGCCATTGCTCCATAAGTCCAAAGAATGCCGATGAAATAAATGCAGTTGTGTATTCATGTGGAATTTCAATCATGTATTCTTCTTCTAATAAATCCACTAGTTTTTCATAAATCGTCTCTTTAATATGTTCCTTCATTTTCTTTGGAAAAGCTGGGTCACCTTTTGTACTGATTAAAATTTTTATAAATCTTTGATTTTCTTTTAGGTAGTGATATACATTAAGAATAGGTGGATAGACCTCATCATTTGAATAAAACTCATTCATTTCTTTAGGCCTTATAAATAACAGTCGATCCTGTAATCCTTCCAATATTTCATTTTGACTTTTTTCCATTAAATCATATTTATCTCTGTAATGTAGATAAAATGTACCGCGATTTAATCCTGCTTTTAAAGTAATATCTCTAACTGAAATAGCTTCGAATCCTTTTTCTTCTATTAAATCTAACAACGTTTCTTTTATTAATTTCTTAGTTTTTTCAACTTTAATTTCTCTCAATGATTGACTCATTTTAGATCATCCCTTTGGAATATAAGTTCTTACTAAACAAATTTCATAAATGTGTTTAGCAATGAACACATTTGTATGATTTGCTTATTGTGATTTATTAAAACTCATTGTAATATCTTCACATAACAATAGTCAACACGTTGTTCAGTAATTTTATTAAAAGAATTAGGAGGTTATTAAAATGAACTTATTTAAACAAAAACAAGCTATATTAGCTCCTATACTAGTACTAGTAGTTGCGATTATTTTCAGTCTAACATTAGCATCATCGGTTAACCCAACACCTAAAAATCTTCCAATCGCAATCGTAAACGAAGATCAAGGAATTCAAGTACCTTCAAAAGGGACTGTTAATATAGGTGATATGATGGTTGCAAAAATCAATGCACTATCAAAAACGAAAAATGGTGAAAAACCAGCGATTAAGTGGATTCAAGTATCAAGTGAAGAAAAAGTACGTAAAGGTCTAAATGACCAAAAATACTATGCTGCCCTTATTCTTCCAAATGATTTAAGTAAAAATCAGGCTTCATTAAAAACAGCGAATCCTTCACCTATTACAATGAAAATTTTAGTTAATCAAGGTAAAAATGCAAATGGATCAACGATGGCTAGTCAAATGTTGACTCACTTAGTAGAAAATCTTAACTTAACTATTCATACTGAAATTTTTAATGAATTAAAGAAAAGCGTGAGCCAGGTTTCAGTAAATCAAGCTGAAGTATTAGCAAATCCAATCATAACGAAGGTTGAAAATGTAAATGCAATTGGAACACATACAGCAAATGGAAATGCACCAGTAAGTTTAATTACACCACTTTGGATGTCTAGTTTAATTGGTGCCGTAATCGTCTTTTTAGCGAAAAAGAAAACAGAAACATCAAATTCAATTAGTAAATTAAAAGTTATTTTTGAACAATTACTATTAGGAGTAGTCCTATCTTTCCTAATCGGTTTCGGCATAACCTTAATGGCAAAGTGGATTGGCTTTACTCTTCCAAACTTCTTGGACGTTGCGCTATATTTAACGATTACTTATTTCTGTTTCCATATCCTAATTTCTGCTGTCATGTCTTGGATCGGCTTTGGTGGCGTAGGGATCTTTGCCCTAATCTTTTTCTTCTCGGGTTCTTTAATCGGAATGCCAAAAGAGCTTTTACCAACTTTTTCTAAAGACTGGATTTACTCATGGGTCCCAATGCGCTTTGGTGCTGACGGATTAAGAGAAATTTTCTATTTTGATAAAGGATTATCGATGAGTCATCCAATGAGTATTATTATTTGGATTGGTGTAATATCCGTTGTTCTTTTATCATTATCAGCGTTTAAGCAAAAAAAAGAAAAGGTAAATCAAACGTTAAATGCCTAATAAATTAGCAAAAGGACCAAGCAAATTTGGTCCTTTTCTTTATTTTAAGTATTAAACAATTTCCCGTCCAATGCTTCAATATATCTTTTAGCAGAATTATAGACAACGAGCTTTGCATTTTCTTTTACAATTCCATGGAATGCATTATAAATTCTATCAAATGTTAACTTCTCTACGGCTAATGATATCTCTTTTACTTTTTTTGCTGGTAATGGAATTAAATTAGGATAACTGTACATAAAACTTACCCAATTTGGATCTGCAACAACTTGAATAATATCTCCTGTTAGCAGTATTCCATTTTGCTTATTTCCAGCTTTCCATTCTAATACTGCCCCGCCTTTAAAGTGCCCGCCTAATCGGTGGATTTGAATTCCTTTGTTAAGCTCTAACGATTCGCCAGACCAGAAAATAATTTTATCACTTTTTCTGGTGACCCACTCTTGATCGTCTTCATGTATGTATACAGGTACATTAAATCTTTCAGCCCATTCAATTTGACTAGAGTAATAATGTGGATGTGATAGAGCAATCGCATTGATTCCTCCTAACCTCATAATTTCTTCAATTGTCTTCTCATCTAGATAAGCAACACAATCCCATAAAACATTAAACCCTTCATTCTTAATGAGATATGCAGTTTGACCAATCCCAAACTTAGGCTTTGTTACAATGCTATATAAATTTTCTTCTTCAAAGCGAATCATATTTTGATAGTTCTGTTCTTTCATTGATTGTAATGTTGTCCAACTTTGACCACTTGGATTGATGTATTGTCTTTCTTCAGAACAAATTATGCAGTACTCAGGAGGATCAATAGACTTGTTATACTGAACGCCACAAGTCGTACAAATAAATTTGAACATTTACTTATTCATCTCACTTTCCCTCTAATTTAATCTGACGTATTTCATATGGATTTCAGGTAAAAATTCCCAATATAAATAGACACATTTAAATATAGTAAATCAAAAACTGATTTATTACACTTGAATGTGCCTAAATGATTTATATTCTATTATTTAATTTTTACTACTTTACCTTTTGTCATTTCAATCAATTCATTTGGTGTTAACTGAAAAATTGCTTTTGGATGCCCCGCAGCAGCCCATACTTCTTTATACTGTAATAGATCCTCATCAATAAAGGTCATAATTTGGTTTTTATGAACGATTGGTGATACTCCTCCAATTACGAATCCAGTTTGTTCACGTACGAAATCAGCATCTGCTTTACCTAGTTTATCATTTAATATTTTCTCGATTTGTTTCTCATTTACACGGTTTATTCCACTTGCTACGATTAGGACAGGACTATTTGAGCTTTCTATTTTAAATATAATAGACTTTGCAATTTGAGCCACTTCACAGTTTAATGCATCCGCTGCTTCCTTAGCAGTTCTTGCACTATTTGGTAATTCAATCACTTTATTCGAATAACCTAACTCAAAAATTAAATCTTGTACGATTTGTGCACTTTCTTTTAATGCTTCCATTTAACATCACTTCCCTTAAAAATTGATTTTTTATTTATTCAATAATAAAGTGTACAATCCTGCTTTTTTTCAAATAATTAAACTACTTCCACCAAATTGAATTAGGATATTCACCTGTACTTATATTAATTAATTCACCAATTTTAGGTGTTGAATACTTTACCTCATTTTCTTTTGCAGCCTTCACAACACGGTCAATTGGGTCATTCCAGTCATGAAATGCTAATGTAAAAGCACCAAAATGAATTGGAACAAGAACTTCACCTTTTACATCAATACATGCCTGAACTGTTTCTTCTGGCAGCATATGGATTGCAGACCATCGTTTATCATATTGACCACATTCCATTAACGCTAAATCAAACGGTCCATATTTTTCCCCTATTTCCTTAAAATGTGGTGCATAACCACTATCTCCACTAAAGTAAATTTTCGTTTTCTCACCAATGATGACCCACGAACACCACAATGTACTGTTACGATCAGTTAAATTTCTTCCTGAAAAATGTCTTGCTGGAGTACAAGCTAAAGTTAATTGATCAAATTTAAATTCATCCCACCAGTTATGTTCAGAAATAATCTCTTTTGATACTTCCCAACTCACCAAGTGACTCCCTACACCAAGAGGAACAATAAATCGATCAACTTTTTGTTTGATTTTTTTTATTGTACCGTAATCTAAATGGTCATAATGATCATGTGATAATATGACAGCATCTATTTTTGGTAATTCACTGATCTCAATTGGCAAACCTCCACTATATCTTTTACCACCAAATTGCGGAAACGGGGTTGGTGCGTTCCCAAACATTGGATCAATTAAAATATTTTTTCCATCGATTTGAATTAATAAAGCTGAGTGTCCAAACCAAGTAATTTTTGTGTCGTTATTTTTCGAATGCAATAATGAAACATCGATTTTCTCTATTGGGATCCCATCTTTAGGCGTACGATTTGGATTTTTCTTAACAAAGTCTCTAATCATGGAAATATTTGTTTTGAAATCCATACTCAGACTCGTAGAGATTTGGTTTATAAACTTACCATTTTTATAATGCTCTAAAGCATAAAATGACTGCATTTTATCCTTTGAATATTTCTTCCCAAAATGAGGATATGTATTTAAAAACATTGTTATTATGATAACTAGCAATACTAAAATTAGTAAAAATAACATTTAATTTCTACCTCCAAATTAACTTTTACTAAATTTTACACTACCACAAATTTAGAAGATTAAACAAATATTCAGATTGCTTTTTTAAATGAAAAAACACCTTTTATGTTATAT
>NZ_NTZO01000531.1 GCF_002559405.1 Bacillus sp. AFS001701
GAATAAGGATGTTTGTTGGAAAGAAGCGAAAGAGCCGAGGGAGAATATATCACCTATTTGTCTTACAATATAAAAAAACAAACCATCATTTTAAAAGGTTTGTTTTTATTGGACTTATTTATTTAATTTAATTTAATTTAATTTTTGAGTGTTTGATTCGTTTAAACTAACTGTAGAGCCTTTAAATGATCTTTTTGGTAGACTCCAATTATAATGTACAGATAATAGTCTAAGCAGAACAATAACAATGAATAGGAATAAAAGTTCAAAATTTGTATCAACAAATTTATTTCCAATTAAAACGCCTACAAGTATTGCCCAAAAAGCATAAACTTCTGAATGTAATACCATTGGTTTTCTTTTTGCAAGTAGATCTCGTACGATTCCGCCACCGATTCCAGTTAAGACAGATGCTACAATAACAGCGCTAACTGGTAATTTTAATTCCATGGCATAATTTGCACCGAGAATTGCAAAAGCGGATAAACCGATTGAATCGAATAAAATATCTAATTTTTTAAATGGTTTATTTGATAATTGCGGAAAGAAAAAGATAATTGTCATCGCAACTAATGCAATTGTAAAATTTGTTGTTTGATTCCATAAATAGTTAATTGGATAACCTATTAATAGATTACGTAATGCACCGCCACCAAAGGCTGTAGCAAAGCCCAGAATATAGACACCAAATAAATCGTAGTCTTCTTCCATCGCAACTACTGCACCACTTAATGCAAAGGAAATAGTACCAATAATGCTAAATAAATCCCATGTTTCCAAAAAGCAATTCCCCCGCCCTGAATAAAAAGATGAAAAATAGTCCAGATATCATTATAATAAAGAGACAGTTAAGAGTAAAGAATATTTATTGCTTAGAATTGGTTAAAGAAAAGGTGGAATTTTGTGTCGAATGAAATGAGAGAAAAAGCCATTTTAGTTGGATGTCAGCTTCAAAATGTAGATGATGATCGTTTTAATTATTCATTGGATGAATTAGTATCACTTACGAAAACGGCAAATGGAGAAGTGGTTTTAATAACTTCACAAAAAAGAACTAAATATCATCCAGCATTATACATAGGGACAGGTAAAGTAGAAGAGTTAGAGGCAGCAATTGCAGAGTTAGAACCTGATGTTGTTATTTTTAATAATGAACTGACTCCATCTCAAATTCGTAATTTATCTGCAAGATTAGAAAAAAGAGTAATTGACCGTACACAATTAATATTAGACATATTTGCACAGCGAGCGAAAACAAAAGAAGGTAAATTACAGGTTGAATTGGCTCAATTACAATATTTGATGCCAAGATTAGTTGGTCAAGGAACAGAGTTATCAAGACTTGGTGGAGGTATTGGTACAAGAGGGCCTGGTGAAACAAAACTAGAATCTGATCGTCGTCATATTCGAAAACGTATTGATGATATTAAACAGCAATTAAACATAATCGTTGAACATCGTAAACGTTATCGTGAGCGACGTAAGAAAAATGAAATGTTTCATATTTCGTTAGTAGGTTATACAAATGCAGGAAAATCAACACTATTTAACCGACTAACTAAATCTGATGTGTATGAACAAGATTTACTGTTTGCGACATTAGATCCTACAACAAGAAAATTTGTTTTATCAAACGGTATGACAACTTTACTTACAGATACGGTAGGTTTTATTCAGGACTTACCAACTTCACTAATTGCTGCATTCCGTTCAACACTTGAGGAAGCAACGGAAGCAGATTTCATTCTTCATGTTGTCGATGCATCTCATGAAAATTATAAAAGCCATGAAGTAACAGTTTCTAAATTACTGAATGATTTAGATGTTGAAAATATTCCAATTTTAACTGTCTATAATAAAATAGATCAAGTTCATGAGGACTTTGTACCGTCACCATCTGAAGGTTTTATTGAAATGAGTGCTTTAAATGAAGATGATTTAAGTAAATTACGTCAAAGAATTGAATTTGAATGTAAGCAGTATATGGAATATTTTGAGGCATTTGTACCAGCATACGAGGGCAAATTGATCCATGAAATCAAAAAATTAACGATGATTGAATCAATCAACTTTAATGAAGAAGCAGAAATCTATCATATTACTGGTTACGTTTTCAAGGAACATTCAATTTATGATACAGTTAAAAGATATAGAATACATAAGGAGCAATAATCAATGCTAGAATTTTTATCAAACGGGGAAAAAATTGCACCATTAGTGGCAGATGTTGAAAAATTAATTTCAGAAGCCCATAAAGAAATTGACGAAGTGATTGAGTATAACCAATTCAAAGTTTTACAAAGCTTTCGAAAGCATAAAGTGAGTGATAGTCATTTTATCCCAACAACTGGTTATGGTTATGATGATGTTGGAAGAGATACATTAGAGGAAATTTTTGCTGATGTTTTAGGTGGAGAAGCTGGTTTAGTAAGACCGCAAATCATTTCTGGAACCCATGCAATTTCAACTGCTTTATTTGGCGTACTAAGACCAGGGGATGAGCTTTTATATATTACCGGGAAGCCATACGATACATTAGAAGAAATCGTAGGAATTCGTGGGGAAAGTGGAAATGGCTCATTAAAAGACTTTGGTATTGGATATGAATCAATTGAATTAGTAAATGATGAACGAATCAATTATGAAAAAGTAGCAAATAAAATGACAAGTAATACGAAAGTAATCGGTATTCAGCGTTCAAAAGGTTACGGAACAAGACCTTCATATACAATTGAACAAATTAAAGAGATGATTGATTTTGTAAAAGAGATTGATCCAAATGTCATTGTTTTTGTAGATAATTGCTATGGTGAGTTTGTTGAAAAACTAGAGCCATGCCATGTAGGAGCAGATTTAATGGCAGGTTCATTAATTAAAAATCCTGGTGGTGGACTTGCCAAAACAGGTGGTTATATTGTAGGACGTAAAGATTTAGTTGAAAAATGTGGCTATCGTTTAACATCTCCAGGTATTGGACGTGAAGCTGGTGCTTCTCTTTATGCGTTACAAGATATGTATCATGGATTTTTTATGGCGCCACATATTACTGGTCAAGCATTAAAAGGTGCATTATTTACTGCAGCCTTCTTAGAAAAGCTTGGCATGAACACAAACCCTTCATGGGATGCAGTAAGAACCGATTTAATACAATCTGTTCAATTTGATGATAAAGAAAAAATGATTGCATTTTGTCAGGCAATTCAAGCGGCTTCACCAATCAATGCTCATTTTACGCCAACAGCAAACTATATGCCTGGATACGAAGACGATGTAATTATGGCAGCGGGGACATTTATCCAAGGTGCAAGTATTGAATTAACGGCAGATGGTCCAATAAGAGCTCCATATGTTGCGTATGTTCAAGGTGGTTTAACTTATGCTCATGTGAAAATCGCAATTTGCTCTGCAGTTAATTCTTTAATTGAAAAAAATTTATTAGAAATTTAAAACAAAAAGCTCATGACCTCTAGTCATGAGCTATTTTATATATGAAAATAATTGGGGACTTACTTTCATAATGAAGAAGGTTCGATCTATATTTATATCTTACAGGTTAATTCTTAAATTAACCTTAACACTATCATTAAAATTCGATAATAATTATCTAATGTTGTATTAAGGTTAGGAGTATGCGACTATATAGAAGTGGGTAAACAGCATAGATCCAGTAATGAGCGGAGGAAAAACAATGGAAAATCTACCTAATTGTCCTAAGTGTAATTCAGCATATACATATGAAGATGGAAATCTCTTAATTTGTCCGGAATGCGGTTATGAATGGACAATGGAAACAGAACATACAAATGACGAAACAAAAGTAGTAAAAGATGCTAACGGAAATATTTTAAATGATGGGGATTCAGTTACAGTAATAAAAGATTTAAAAGTAAAGGGCACATCACTTGTCGTTAAGATTGGTACAAAAGTGAAAAGTATTCGATTAGTTGAAGGTGATCACGATATCGATTGTAAAATTGAAGGTTTTGGTGCCATGAAGTTGAAATCTGAGTTTGTTAAAAAAGCGTAGTATCGTTAGTTATAAATTCTATTAAAAGAACAAATGCATCAAGTCAAAAGGCTCGATGCATTTGTTTTATATATTACGAAAGAAAATAAAAATAATAGTTTGATATAAATTGATATTTGTTAAAATAAAAGAGATATAAAATAAACGCTTACATTCATAGATATGATTGCAATTATTTTTTAAAAAATCGCACGACTAAAAGAAGGTGTATAAATGAAAAATCGAGCGCATAATTTTTCAATGGATTATGTAAATTCAGAGGAAAAACAAAAGATGCTATATAATCGGACACTATTGATGGTTAGCATTTCGCAAATTTTTGGAGGAGCAGGATTAGCTGCCGGAGTTACAGTCGGTGCACTATTAGCTCAACAAATGCTTGGGACAGATGCTTTTACTGGTCTGCCAGCATCCCTTTTTACACTAGGTTCAGCAGGAGCGGCATTAATTGTTGGTAGGCTTTCGCAAAGATTTGGTCGACGAATTGGGCTTGCTGCGGGATTTTTTACCGGTGGACTTGGGGCAATCGGTGTAGTAATTGCGGCAATGACAAACAGTATGATCCTTTTATTCGCATCACTCTTGATTTACGGTGCAGGAACAGCAACCAATTTGCAAGCTAGATATGCAGGAACTGATTTAGCGAATAATAAACAACGTGCAAAAGCGATTAGTATAGCAATGGTTTCCACAACATTTGGTGCTGTTGCAGGTCCTAACTTAGTAGGCCCAATGGGAAAATTTGCAGTCTCCATTGGCGTGCCAGCACTTGCAGGTCCATTCATTTTATCCGCAACGGCTTTTATTTTGGCTAGCCTTTTTCTTTTCATAATGCTTAATCCAGACCCGTTGATTTTAGCAAAAATAATCGAGTCAAATAAAACACAAAAAGTGGATGTAGTTCATTCCACACAAATTGAAAGTATGAAATCAAAGAGGGGTATTACTATAGGTGCAACGACAATGGTACTGACGCAAATCGTTATGGTTGCTATTATGACAATGACACCTATTCATATGAAACATCACGGTCATGGACTAAACGAAGTAGGTATTGTGATTGCGTTCCATATTGGCTCAATGTATCTTCCTTCACTCATTACAGGTATTCTTGTAGATAAAATAGGGCGAACAGCTATGTCGATTGCATCTGGAGCCATTTTATTACTAGCAGGAGTATTAGCCGCATTAGCACCAAGTGATTCGATGATTCTCCTAGTAGTTGCTCTTTCATTACTAGGATTAGGATGGAATTTTGGACTAATCAGTGGGACTGCTCAAATCGTTGATTCAACAGATTCTACTACCCGCGCCAAGACCCAAGGAACTGTGGATGTATTTATCGCTCTAGCTGGGGCATCAGGTGGTGCATTGTCTGGAATGATTGTTGCCAATTCAAGTTATGCAACATTATCATTAGCTGGAGGAATCTTATCCCTAATCCTTATCCCAGTCGTGATTTGGTCACGTGGAGGAAAGAAAGAACGTGAACAAGGTCTTCATATGTAAAATGAAATTTATAATTTAGATAAAATAGGAGCTGATTAATCAGCTCCTATTTCACAATTTGCACGCTCATAAAGAGGTTTAATTTCGTAGTAAAATGGTATGTTTTATTGTGTTCACAAATTAAATTCCTACACAATTAATAAGAGCCAAGGGGGAAATATGAAAAAAATATTAGGTTATTTCATACTAATAATATTATTAATAAGTTTAACTAGCTGTTCCTTAAGCAAAACACACACAAATAAGGATATTTTTCATTATAAAAATTCTTATGTCGGTAATAACAGTGCTGTAGGAAGTATTATAAAACAATTACCGAATCATAATGAATTCACCAAAATGACACTCCAAACAAAAAAGAAGCCTTATGGTATAACGATTGATTATAAGAGTTTACCGGCTAATATTAAAAATATAGTAATAAATAATGCAACTTACTTATTTGCATTGATCAAAAATGTAGAATGGATTGTATTTGAGTTTGCTGATCAAAAATATACTGTGACAAGACAACAACTTGATGAATGGTATGGAAAAGATTTAAGTTCTTATACGAATGAAAAGGAATTAGAAGAACTAATCCACAGTAATTTAAAAAATAAAATCAAGGTAGGTCAGTTATTTAGGAAATAAAATCTCTAACTATTTTACGTCATTATTAAAACGATTGATAAAATTTAATATGATAATAGATTTAGATAAAGTAGTAAACGGATATAAAGGGGTAAACGAATGTCTATTTTAACAAATCAATCTGATTTTAAGATTCTAATTGAAAATGAATTAATTCCGAATGTAAGCCTCAAGAGTGAACGTCCAAATGATCCAATTGTAGTTAAGGATATTCCAGAAGGTTGGAAATGCATTGGATCAGGTAATTATGCTGCTGTTTTTATACATCATTCTGAAACAAATGTAGTTGTTAAAGTATATGGAAAAGATCTAGATGGTTTAGAAAAAGAGGTTCAAGTCTATAAACAATTAGGAGAACATCCAGCTTATTCGAAATTGATTCAATTCGGTGTAACATATCTAGTATTAAAAAGATTAGAGGGAATTACGCTATACAACGCCCTTGCAAATGGTGTTCGAATACCTGAGAGTGTGATTAAAGATGTAAATATTGCACTTAAGTATGCGATAAGTCGGGGGCTAAATCCATACGACGTTCATGGGAAAAATGTGATGATGAAAGATGGTAGGGGATACGTTGTTGATATATCTGACTTTTACAAAAAAGGAAAAGATGAAAAGTGGGAAGATTTAGTCAAAGCTTACTATAAACTATATAAAAAAACTTTGTATAAAGTACCTATTAAAATCCCGTTAAAATTCTTGGATTTTACTAGACATTCATACAGATTTTACAAAAAATTGAAGAGAAAGATTTAAATAGATTACGTGAAATGGATACTAAAAGAGATAGCGGTTTACATTTCAAGAAGACTAGCATACGGGCTAGTCTTCTTGAATTTGCAGTTATTCATTTGTTTTTTTTGTTGAGGATAATTTCGCTCTTCATTTTGTACTCTTTTTTTCACTAAGACCTAACTAAAATAGAGTCTGTTTTCATTTATTCATAGGTATATACCTATATAGAAATATCTTGGTGATCTTCATGATTTAGCAATTGTTTATGATTATAAAACTTCTCAAAAACGACTCCCATTAAATAGTAAAATACTAAGCCAAAACATAAATGAATAAGTGTAAACTTAATACCAAATGAAGCAATTTCATATATAACTATAGGTAGTTTCGCCGTTGTCCAAACTCCTAAAAAAAATACAACATAGCGAATACTTGCTCCTTTTTTCAATAAAAGTACCGCGATTGGAAACGCTAAGTATAGAGGACCAGCTGCTATACCTCCTAGTAAGAGAGCAAACAGAACACCGTAAATACCAGATTTATCTCCCATATATTTAATAAGCGTTTCTTTTTCAACCCATTTGTCGAGTAAGCCAACAAAAATTAAAACCGGTGGGAGGAGAAATAACATATTTAATATACTATTTCCAGTTAACTGAAATGCTTTCATTCCAAGTGAGTGGTTTATAAATGTTAGAACGATGAACGCTAGTAATAAAATAAAAAAGAAACGATATTTTTTTAATTGACTCATACCATCACCAACCAAATAATATATGCAAATAAAAGAGACATTAAAAGTCCACTTGCATTACGTGCATATGCAAAACTTCTTCCAAATAATTTTTGTTCCATAGGTAAAGTAATAATTCCTACTGACATTAACGTTGACATTAACACGGCTACTTGTGGGAGTCCAGCACCATTTTGGACTAATGTTTCTCCAAGAGGAAAAACGATAAAACTTGGAATTAGTCCAACAGAACCAATTATTGTAGATAGTATAATTCCTTTCACTCCAGAGTGTTCCCCAATTATTGATGAAACGACTGTAGGCGTTAATAAAGATAAGGATAGTCCTACAAATAACATAATAGTTAAAATTTCAGGAAAAATATTACAAAACATTCTCCATGACTTTAATAGTGCATCTGTTGTTTTCTTTCGATCCTTTATAAAAGAGATACAAGTAAGAATTATTGCTAAACTGTATAGGATCGATGCATTAATCATGATTCTTCTCCTTCCTTCCATTCAGTGTATTTGTTTATGAAAAATGTTAAATTTTTAATCTTTTCTTCAATGTTTATTTGAAATTCTTCTAATTTTTCTTTTCCATCTTCAGTAATTTTGTACATCTTGATCGGTTTATCTTGCTCGGATGTACCTAGATAAGACTCAACAGCACCTTCAGACTCTAATTGCTTTAAAGTTCGATATAATATGGAACTGTCAATTGGATTAATTGGTAGTTCTTCCTCACATTTCTGCAAAAGTTTCCCTCCATAACTATCCCCCTCTGTTAAAAACAATAAAAGAAATGCACCAGTATGTCGGCCTGAATGTTTCATAAATAGTAACCCCCCCTAAATTCGTATATTTCCAAATAATAATTTCATACTGTTAATAACAATATACTGTTAAAAACAGTAATATGTTCCTAACAGTAAAATAAATTTGTTAATTTATTTCAACTCTAACATTTTTAAAAATATTCTCTTTCTGAGGAGAGAGTGGATTTAAGTTTTTACAAGAGCATTTATTTAGTTGAGAAATGTTTTTTTACTAATTATAAAATGTACGGATAATTTTATAACGATAATAATATAATAAAAAACAACAGAAATTTATTGTAAAACGATAAATAATATGTTAAATTCATATTGTCATTAAATAAGTGAGGTACTTAATATGAATGTTAAAAAGGGTTCAACTACTTTCTTAAAGCTAATTATTTTTCTCGCTGGAATTGCAGTGCTTGCTTTATGTATATTTTTGGTACCAAATATAGGCAATTTTGCATCCAAATTGTATCCAAATATTGCCTCAATGAAATATCTCCTTTTCATCGTATTGTATGGAGCTGCCGTGCCTTTTTACTTTGCTCTCTATCAGGCTTTCAATCTTTTACGCTACATTGACGACAGCACAGCGTTCTCGGAATTATCTGTAAAGGCATTAAAGAACATAAAGTACTGTGGGATTGCAATCAGTAGTATATATGTTTTAGGTATGCCACTCTTCCATTTTATAGCGAAGAAAGTTGACCCTCCAATTGGATTTTTGGTACTGATCATCATATTTGCTTCGTTAGTTATCGCCGTTTTTGCTGCTATCCTCCAACAGCTTCTACAAGAAGCGATTAACATAAAATCAGAAAATGATTTAACGGTCTGAGGTGGATGGTATGGCAATAATTATTAATATTGATGTGATGTTAGCAAAACGAAAAATGAGCGTAACGGAGCTTTCAGAAAGAGTTGGAATTACGATGGCGAATCTTTCCATTCTGAAAAATGGTAAAGCAAAAGCTGTTCGTTTTTCAACATTAGAAGCGATCTGTAAAACATTGGATTGTCAGCCAGGTGATATTTTGGAGTACAAAATGGACGAAGACACTCGATAAAAACAAACAACGTTTAAAATTTAAGGGATAGCTTAATTGCTATCCCTTCTTTACGTTTATTAAAGAGATTTTCGGATATTAGTGGCAAAAAAATAACCGCTCCTCATTGAGTGGCTATTTCTTTAACGATTTCGATAAATTTTTTACCTATATTAGAAAGCTTTTTGTTTTTTGGATAGATTACCCATAAATCCTTTACAACATATTCATTATTTTCTTTGTAAGGAATAGATCTTAAGTTTCCACTTAGTATATACGGATGAAATTTAGCGCCTGACTCATGAGAATATACAAACACATTATGTTCTCTAACAGCCTCTGTAAGAATATTCATACTGTTTGTCGTTACTCTTATTTTATTTTTATTTTCTTTAATTAACTTAGAATAATAATAATCAGAATAGATTGAATAGCACGCTGTATCCATTTCTAATACATCAGCTTTTGTTACGTAGTCAAGATGATAGAGTGGGGAGTTTTTTCCTACAATAACGTGAACATGATCAGTCCGAATTAATTCATAGTTAATATTTTTTTCACTCTTTAATAACTCTAAATCTTGAGGGAAAAAGCAAAAATCATATTCAGCGTGTTTAATTGTTTCCATTATTAGTGGTGGGTCTTTTTCCTCAATTTCAATCGTAACATTCGGATGTTCTTCTTTAATTCTGTTCAATGCTCTTAGAAGTACTGATGCGAAAGTAGGAGCAGCTACTATTTTCAAATGAACTTTTTTATTATTTTTATAATCATACAACTCTTCATTTAACTTACTAATAATTTCTAAGACTTCACTAGCTCTATTTATTAAAATCCTTCCTTCTTCTGTTGGAAATGTTCCTTTCCTTGAACGGGTAAAAATACTTATTCCCATTTCATGCTCTAATTGGGAGATCGATTGACTTAATCCTGAACTTGTAATATGCAATTTTTCTGCAGCCTTAATGATTGATTTCTCGCTTGCAACTTTCACTATGTATTCCATTTGCTCGAAATTCATAAATTCTCCTCGAATAAGAGTATACACACTTAGATTTTCTTTCAATTGAATTTGTATTCATTCTAGCACGAAAAAGTAGTACAATTCAAAAAACGAATCATCTGTGTTCTCCTATAGTAGGGGAATTAAGACTACTAAACTGTTGGAACAATCCTTCCATTTAATAAGAAAAATTCCTTTTTTGATTTTATATTAGACGTTTTAAATCAAACTTTACTCAACGATTCGATACATTCTTCTATTTTTTCTTTTAAAAATTGGCTTTGAGAAAAGTCTAATAATTAACTGTCCTCCTAGAACAAGAATTGCTGTAAATATAATATTTATTGTACAACTAAAGCATTGCTTTAGTTATATAAGAATCCTT
>NZ_NTZO01000532.1 GCF_002559405.1 Bacillus sp. AFS001701
CACTAAAATAATAGATAATAAAAGCACTAGTGCATTTACTATAAAAATGCGACTCATTCTTAATCGAACTAGCAATAACGCCATAATAAGAGTTGCAAATAATAAAAAATAAGATGTATACGGTACTCTGTTTAAGTCAAACCATGTGGTAAAAAAAGGAATCGGTAATAAATAAATTAAATAAAAAGCTTTTTTCACTAAAACAACCTCTCTCGAACTTTTAAATTAGAACTTTAATTACTTCATAATAGTAACATATTTTATTATTCCTTATTCATCTATCCTGCCATT
>NZ_NTZO01000533.1 GCF_002559405.1 Bacillus sp. AFS001701
AAAATTTAATTTTTATATAAAAATTTATCTTTTTATTCAATAATTCAATTTGTATATTAAATAAATTTATTTTTGATCATAAAAGTAAAAAAGACCCTATAAAGAGTCTTTCTAAAATCTACTATGGAGCTTTAAAGTATCATATTTTTTGTCTATCTATTCTCTTTCATCATCGACCAATACTCTCATTTCAATCAGGAATTCTTCTTTTTGATTTGGTGAATAATTATTATGTATTAATGACTCATATATATCACTTTTAATCGTTATTTTATGTTTGTCTATATAGTGAATAAGTCTTTGTAAGTTTGTAAAATAATCATCAGATGATACGCTTTTATAAGTAATGCATATGTAATTTCCTTTGGGGATGGTTGAAAGCTCGGTATCCGGTAATAGTAGTGTCGTTTGTTTTTTTGTTAAAACAGGTGTAAATAAATATTGATATGTTACTTCACTAACATGGGTATAAGACTTATATGGTACAATGGCTCCATAACCATTGTTCCTAAAACCCTCTGTAGATGCAGCAAATTTCTTCAATTTACTGTATGAAGCATTTAAAATATTTTTCGGGTCGATCCCATTAGCTTTCGTCTGAATGATTTGCATTTCATCTTCATACGAAAAAAACACTTCTCCAAATTGTGGATAATCCTTTTGTTTTTGTAATCCCTTTTTTGCATTTGCGATGATTTTTTCAATTTCGATTAATGAATCTATTTTTTCTCTAACAATTTTTTCTTGTTCTGTTAAAAAGGAGAAAAATTCATCTCTCTGTAGTCCCTGTACCTCTTTCATCTCTTCTAATGGAGTACCAATATATTTGAGTGATTTGATTAAATCGAGAAGATGAATTTGTGAGTCTTTGTAATATCGATAATTCGTATCTGGATCTACATACGCTGGTTTAAATAAATTGATTTTGTCATAATATCGGAGTGCTTTAATCGATATATTAACTAACTTGGATACCTCACCTATTGTATAAAGTTTTTCCTTCACCTTAATCACCTCCACATTCTTATTTTAGCAAAAGAAGCATATTCTTTATTCGTAAATATAGAATACGCTTTTTTGATATATTATGCTGTTCGATATACTGGCATTTTCCAAGCAATTGTTAAACCAACGCCACTCGCTAATAAGACTGTTGCAAAATAAAATGGATAGTTTAGGTCTATATCAAATAGGATTCCACCTATTATTGGTCCAATTACATTCCCAAAACTAGTAAACATTGAGTTCATCCCACCTACAAAGCCTTGTTCATTACCTGCAATCTTAGACAAATAGGTTGTAACAGCTGGACGCATTAAATCAAAGCCTAAAAATACTGTAATCGTCACTAGTAAAATCATAAAATATGAGTTAACAATTGTCATCATAAAAACTAGAATTGTAGACAGAATTAAACTATATCGAATTAATCGAATTTCTCCCA
>NZ_NTZO01000534.1 GCF_002559405.1 Bacillus sp. AFS001701
TAATGTGAAATAGAAAAGTGAAGTGACACGCTCCTATCAGATATTGTTTTATTTAAGTTAAATGAAGCATTTGCTTCTCAATCAATACAAGTTATTCGTCACTTGGGGTTAGATGAGGATAAAGTAAATGTAAATTGTGGTGCTATTCATCCACTTGGAAGCACTGGGGCAAAGCTAACACTATCTTTATTTCATAAAATGAAGCGCGGTGGCGAACAGTTTGGTGTTTTAACAATGTGTATCAATGGCGGTATGGATGTGCTGGCGTATTTGAATTAGTTTAATAGGAAGAACGAAATTGATTGAAAGTATCTTAGTTTAGATACTAGATTCATTCTCAATAATTTGGAAACTAATTTGGAGGAACCATAATGGAAAAAACAATTGGTAACATAATTAAAGGCGGAAGCTTTTTAACAGATGAAATTACATTTGATAAAGTATTTACTCCAGAAGATTATACTGATGAGCATAAATTAATTGCAAAGACTACAGAAGAGTTTATTGTTAACAAAGTTTTGCCAGAATTAGAATATTTAGAGCATCACGAGTTTGAACGCTCGGTTCGTTTATTTAAACAAGCAGGTGAAATTGGCTTATTAGCAGCAGATGTGCCTGAAGAGTATGGTGGAGTTGCTTTAGATAAAATTAGCTCAGCTTTAATTACAGAAAAATTCACATTAGCTGGTGGATTCGCAGCTTCTCACACAGCTCACGTAGGAATTGGTTCACTTCCAATCGTATTATTCGGAAATGAAAATCAAAAGAAACGTTATTTACCAGACTTAGCAACTGGTGAAAAAATAGCAGCTTATGCATTAACTGAGCCAGGTTCAGGTTCTGATGCCTTAGGAGCAAAAACAACTGCAATATTAAATGCAGAAGGTACTCATTACATCTTAAATGGCGAAAAACAATGGATTACAAACGCTGGATTTGCAGATGTTTTCGTTGTTTACACAAAAATTGATGGAGAGCATTTCTCAACTTTCATCGTTGAAAGAAATCTCAAAGGTGTATCTACTGGTCCTGAAGAGAAGAAAATGGGTATTAAATCATCTTCCACTCGTACCTTAATTTTAGAGGATGTTCGTGTTCCAGTTGAAAACCTTTTAGGCGAAGTAGGTAAAGGACATGTAATTGCATTTAATATTTTAAACATTGGTCGATACAAGTTAGCAGCTGGATCTGTTGGATCTTCAAAACGTACATTAGAATTATCAGCAACATATGCAAATCAACGTCAACAATTCAAAACGCCAATCGCAAAATTCAGCTTAATTCAAGAGAAATTAGCGAATATGGCTACTAAGATTTATGCGAGTGAAAGTTCAGTTTATCGTACTGTAGGACTATTTGAAGATCGTTTCAGTCAATTAACAGAAGAACAAGCGAAAGATCCTAAAGCTGTTGAAGAAGCAGTTTCCGAATATGCAATTGAGTGTTCATTAAATAAATTCTTCTGTTCTGAAGTATTAGACTATGTTGCAGACGAAGGCGTACAAATTCATGGTGGTTATGGTTTCATGGCTGAATATGAAATAGAGCGTATTTACCGTGATTCTCGTATAAATCGAATCTTTGAAGGAACAAATGAAATTAACCGATTAATCGTACCAGCAACATTCTTACGTAAAGCATTAAAAGGTGAATTACCATTACTTCAAAAAGTTCAAGCGATTCAAGAAGAGCTATTGATGTTAATGCCTTCTGAAGTTGGAAATGCTCCATTAGAGCAAGAAAAACATCTATTAAGAAATGCGAAAAAAATCGGTATCATGATTGCTGGATTAGCTGTTCAAAAATTCGGCAAATCATTAGACAAAGAACAAGAAATCTTAGTTAATTTTGCAGATATCGTTAGCAATATTTATGCAATGGAATCAACAATTCTTCGTACAGAAAAAGCAATTAACAAAGTAGGAGAAGCAAAATCAAACCAAAAACTACTTTATACTCAAGTATTCTGCCAAGAAGCATTTAACGAAATCGAAGCTCATGCAAAAGAAACACTAGTTGCAGTAGAGTCTGGTGATTCATTAAGAACGATGACTACTGCATTACGTAAATTCACTAATCATACGCCAATTAATGTAATTTGGAAAAAACGTGAAATTGCTGCAGGAGTATTAGCTGAAGAGCGTTATACAGTTTAATAAATAGAAAACTGCATTCTATTGAGAGGGCACTGAAAACTTTCGTTTTTTACCCTTAACTTGAATGTTTAACTAAAAAGGCGATTTTTCGTTTCAGTATGAATCGAAAAATCGCCTTTTTCTTAAATTTAAAGATTTGGGTTTTAATTGAGTATTTTTTGAAGTTTTAGAAGACAATAAAACCCGTTTTTTCTATGAGATTATGGCGCTATGTTCAATAAGCATAAAGTAGTTCTTATATTGTTGAAGTGATTATGTGAGGGTTTATAACTGAAAGCTATTACTACTTGGGGGTAGGAAGTAATGAAAAAAATTACAATTGCAATTATCTCTATATTATTGGTTTTATTAATAATAAGTACTATTTATCCACTCTAGCTTCTTCTTCTATTTAAAATATTTTGCTTTAAATTATAAATTCCTTATTCAACTAACTGGCAGTTTAGTT
>NZ_NTZO01000081.1 GCF_002559405.1 Bacillus sp. AFS001701
TATTTTGGATGTGTGGGTAACGTGATTTTTGTTATCCATGCAGAGAAGATAAAACTTCCAGACCAGAACGTAGTGGAGGGCTTATGATTTTATAAATCTATAAAATCAGTAAACGGAATATATAATTGCGAAAAAATGACGTCTGAGATTCAGGTTTCAATGTATTGAAACACAATAGTATCAAGGGTTTATAAATTTATAAAGGCCATTACTTCCAAAATCCCCACCATTTTTTAGTGATTTTTTGAGTGGCTGCAACTTCTAACATTAATTGTTTTTGCTCTTGGATCGCCCTCATGGTTTCCATAAGTACCTGATCACGATTTGTTGTAGCTTTTCTCTGCTCCACTAATTCTTCCTTGATCACTTTATTTTCCTTCTCTAGTTGTTCCATACGCTCATTTGTAATTCTTAATTCTTCTAAAATTGTATCAAGTTTATCATTCATTATAGATGGTGTTACAGGATTATAAAGGCTTACTGAATTTCCTTTTATAACTTGTTTTACGGCTTCCTCGACCTTCATAACTCCTTTAAGTGCTATCACTTGTTCAAATCGTTCTAAATCCTTGTCAGTAAAGAGTCTAGAACCATTTTCTCCATCCGTTATAAAGTTGTAATCGTGTTTAACAAACAATAAAGCATACTTTGTTATTGTAGCTTCAGTAATTTTTAATTTTTTGGCTGCTTCTTTTTTATTGTAATGATTCATAGTTTCACCTTCTTTCAATTTATAATTTTATAATCGATACATTTATAATTCTGTAAATCCCCTTATTACTCCTTTTATAGATTTATAAACCCATTATTATTAGATATGTCATTTTATTAGATCCTCCGACTGCACCCAGTAGTACAAGACCTCGGGCATGTCTTACGAAGTATGAGCGAGGTCTTGTACTGTTTACGAAGGTAAAGGAGGAGGGTCTTTCCCCATTATGACAATGTTTCTAAGCCAATACATACCGTAAATAAAAAATAAATTACTTAATTTTTCAGTTATGCTCTTATTTATGATTCCAGCCAATGATAAAACACTAGACTAAACTCTTTTATTCAGCTCCCCAACCTTTCTTCTATTATATTTCTTTTCCCTTTTAATCTCTTATTCTTTACTCTCTCTAACTACCTACTTACTTACCTTCTTTCTACTCTCACTTACTTTACTTACTCCTCACCACCATCTACCACAAAATAGATTTAGATCGGGTAAGTGGATTATTTATCTATGGTCCTGCTGAATGGTCACGGAATATCGCTCCATCATGCCGTGACCATTTAGCAGGACTGGCTCTATATTTATACTAAAAAGTAAGTTGTATTTAATGTTGGGGATGCTTGCAATATCAAATACAACACCAAATACAAGGTTATATACAACAGTTTTTACAACTAAATAATCCATATTTTCTCTTCTACCTAAGATCCTAAGCCCTCCACTTCGTTACGTCCTGGAAGTTATATTTTCTCTGCATGGATAACGAAAACCACGTTACCCACACATCCAAAATAAAACTTATGTTCCTCTAATCCCTCATCTACATCTACTATCCATTTATTCTTTTCATCTTTTTGTTTGATTGTTCTTGACTTCGAACTGTAAGGTCTTGTAAACTCAGCCATCGAGGAATGGACAACGGCTGGAAGGCAGACTAACCCCTTGCAAAAAAACGAGGTTAAAATCTGCCTTTCCATACAAATCAATTTCTCAGCACTACTGAGTTATGGTATCCGTATGTATAGACGTCGCATAGACGGTCAAGGACGCTCCTTAACCAACATGACTTATGGACAACATGTCCTACGGTGCGTATCCACGCCCTACACCGTTCCTTTTCAGGTCATTCGCCATGTAACCCCCTTATCCCATCAACCTGTAACAGCATTGTAGGTAAGGCGTGATACAGTGTCATAACAGCCTCTTACTAGTAACTCTCAGTCTATTTCACAACAGTCTGATTAACTACGACAGTACCATTATGTCTTGTTTGATCCTCCATTGGTTTTAAACACTTTTTACCATAGGTTTTACCCCTTAGGCTTTTCTTTTGCAAGGCTTGTGTCCTTTACCTCGCTTACGTCAGACAGCTGCATGCAACAGCAGCCGTTATCCGAATGTACTTTTTGCATCGGCTACATTTCACCTTTCTACTTTTCGTGTGACTTGGCTCTCACAAACCAAATAGTCTAACGAAAAAAGCACACTTCTTAGCTTGTCCTACCGTTCAACAAGGCTAAAAAGTGTGCTCTAAAAATCTCAAACTCTTAAACTAGTAATAACAATATTTAACTATTGCAATTACGTCATTAACTCGCTATACTCTAGGTATAACTAGTTAATGTTTATTCTATGGTTCGAGCATAGATTAAACAATTTAGTCTTGTGCTTCCAACACTAGACTAGCGATAAGAGTCACTTATGTTAAAGCTTCCAACTTTAGCATGAGTGGCTTTTTTCGTTTCCGTACTATTTAATTACTCAAATTTTAACACTATTCAACAAGTAAAACTAGCATTTTTCTCCATTTTTAATAGATATTTCTATGAATCTTGCAATTTAGTCTAAGAAAACTAAAAACTCGTTGCGTAATACTGCGTCTCTCAAGCATGCTTTTTTAAAGCAGGGGAGCTTAAACCCAAAAGAGAGGTTAGCGACATTAAAAAATCTACTTGGGGGAGGTCTAATGACTGGTATTACTGCATATTTTAATTTTAAACAGTGTTCATCTTGAACGTTTGAACAAATTTACATCGTTTAAAAGTTCAGGACTTAGTTGATAAAATTTTGAATAAAAAATGAAAGGGGAAGAGGAAATGGATAACGAAATCAAAGGGGCAATCGGTACAAAAAAAGTTCATGAACGTGCTACTCGATCTGATAAAAAGATTCGTGTTAACATTACGACCACCCAAGACACTCATCGAAAACTAAAAAAGCTTGCTATTAGCTGTAATATGAGCAAAACTGCACTAGCTGAAGACTTAATTCGTATGTGTGTAAATCACACAGACATCATCGACTGGTATCAAAAACAACACAATACTGAAGATGAGTACCGTATTATCCCAATATTAAAAGATGGGAAGGTTTACTATTAATAAGTAAACGTTCCCATCTTTTTTCCAATCCTCTTCCATAATCTATAACACTTTGAACATAGCTTTTCCTGCTTTAAATACTTCTCCGTAGAGACTCTAACCACACTATCACAATGTGTACATTTCATTTATTTCTCCTCCAACTTCTTCTCTTTTTCTATCATTGTGAACAAATTTATAAGTTTTTATACACTTAACAACAATCCAATATGCAGGATTTTATACAAAAAAAGGCGAATAGGTTTTGATGGATGAGCACCCCAAAACCCTGTTAGATCAACGATGTATAAAAACTTGTATATCGGTCGAAAAAACAGAATTGCCCACCCCTTGGTACACAAGGGGTGGGCCTTTTTGCAACTTCCGTTAAGAATTATTATGTAAACAAAAAATGAATGATATATTCATAGAATTTGTCGATATTTATTTGTTCTAATCTCTTTTTAATTAACAGGATTTTCCATTTAATAAGCTAATTTATTTATTAGGGATTCTAAAAGAGTTCGAAAAAGGAGATAATCAAAATGAGAAAAATAAAAAATGCTATTTTTAGCCTACTTACAGTAGCTACGTTAGCTGTATCTATACCTCAGCAGGCAGCAGCAGCAGGAATGACTTGGCAAGGATATGATTTTTTGAGCTTGTCATTTGGTATATGGAACATCTCTCAGACATATTACCTTGGGACAGGAACTATTCAAGTATGTATAAGTGGAGTGGATAACGGCAGTAACACCTATACACTACAAGCCTATGAAGATGATGGTGCTTCAGGTCTAACACTATTAGCTAATAAAAGCCTGACAGGTAATACTTGTATTAATATCTATGGTGCAACAGCAGATGGTGATAATGGATATGCAGAGTTTTATTTCAGAGTTGGAACACCTAGATATAGTGACAGTTCAATACGAGCAGATGTATATCAATAAAAAACGCTTTTATGAAAAAAAAGGGGTGAAGACACTTAGTGTTTTTCACCCCTTTTTTTATTTACCCCAAATTTAAATGAGCTATAAAAACTAATTAATACTATTATTTTATTACTTCTTTATGCTCATATTTTAATAACTTCGTTTTTGTAAGACCTTTAGGAAGATTAGTCATGTTTATCCTTGATGGTTCAACAGCTAAATATAATGTGTCTAAACCACGGATGGTTCCATCTTGATCCTCTGGACGTATTGTAATTTTTAATACATAACTAAATTTTTCTTCTAAACCTTTTAAATTTCTTGTTGCTCGTATGGAAACATACTTTTCATTTTCTGGAGCCGCATAACCTTGGACTTTTATATTTTTGTTTTTATAATAATTTTCGATATGGTTCATTATTTCTTTATTATAAAGATCCAGTATAAAAATTTCATAAAATCGATTATTTACTTTGTCTAACGATGAAAATTTAATTGATGAAACATCCATTACTTCATTATTGTTTGCATTCGTTACACCCCAAAAGGCAGATATACTGATAAAAATTGTTATGATTGAAACTAGAAATATTTTTTTCATTCCTACACCTCCATTAATAACATATGTAGACAAGTACTTTTTATTCAAGTTTCCTATAATCATAATGTGAACTAGAAGTATAATCGAAATCCTTTTAGTTTCTTGTATTGTTTGTTTTAGTTCAATTTAGTTAATCTCATAAACAGTAAATGTTAAATAAACATGAACATTAAAAATCGGTTTGAAGTTAAATAAATATAGACATAACGAGTGTATTCGAAATGAATTCGCTTGAACGCCTATTTAGTTGGGGAAAACGGAGTTTGCATACAACTTTAACTCTGCCTCCTATGCTGTATGAAGCAACTAGGCAATGTTTATTTTACCGAATTAACACAGTACATAGACTATAATGCGGAAAATGATCTTCATAAATTGAAGATCATTTTTTATGTGCCGATAAGGTTTTTTATGTAAACTAGATTTGTATAGGATATTCAAAAACTTGTCGATATTTATTTATTCTAATCTTTTTTAATTAACAGGAGTTCTTTATTTGACAAAAGAATTAATTCTTTAACAAGTTCATTTATATGGGAGGAAAGAAAAATGATGAAAAAAATAGTTTTTAGTCTTTTGGTGGTCATTACTGCATTAACATCTAAAGTTGGTAATTCATTTGCTGCAGGAGAAGTTTCACCTCAACTTGTGTACGGTTACAATTGTTCAGATACTTGGACTGTTTGTGTAGCTATTCAAACAGGTTATGGCGATAAATCTGGAATTTCACCTCAAGTTTATATCCCATATGGCGCAAGGGTTGATATTAACGGAGATACTTTTACTGATAGTCTTTTTAATATGAGATTTTATGTAATTGATTCAGCAGGTAAAGCAGTTGCTAATACAACTGTTAATCCTGGACCGTTTAACGGAACAGATTATATCAGTTGGACAAATAAACAAGGTGGGTATTACAGACTCCAAGCAATATGTTTTGGGAATAATCCTTCATATAAATGTGAGGGTGAAGGAAAAATATCTTTTACTCGACAATAAAAATAAAGTAAAAAACACACTTATTAGTGTGTTTTTTACTTTATGGATTTTACAATATTAATTGCGTCATCCTTACTAAAGTTACTTGTTCGTTTAGAAACGAATATTACATAAGTTAAATTTTTTTTATGAAATTGGATTTTTGAACCTACCTCTGATTGTCTTATAAAAACTTTTAAATTATCTACGTACGTTACAAGATCTGTTGGGATTTGGTCTATTTCTTCATTATTATTTATTATTATCGTTTTCAACATTTGTTTAGTATTTTGATTATAATAATAAAGATCTAAATAACCATTAGAATGAATTTTTCCAAATTTATGTGTGATTATAAATGGAAACTGAGTCGGCGTTCCAACTTTAATTTTATTTTTCTCTTCAAACTTATCTATTGCATTTTCGAATTTTTCATATTTCATAATATTATAAAATTGATTATCCGTGGATGTTTGTATATTTGCTGCATTCACATGATAATTTAAGCTAAAAAGGGTTATAAATATTAATACGATACACTTAATTAATTTCATAAAAGTACCTCCATTTTTTATTTATTCTAACCCAAAATTATCCAATTTATGTGCTAAAAATAGCAATAAAAAAAGCAACTTACTTTTTTATTGCCGATAAGCGTACTTATGTTAACTAAATTTATATTTGTATACAAAAAGAAAAAAACCCTCCTTTTGAAGGGTTTAAATGTTATGGGTATATTATAAATATATTAATTAGTATCGATATCGAACAGTAAAATCTGGATCAATTTGATAAGCGAAAGATACGATTTGTCGATTCACATTAGATACTGGTACAACTAATTCGCTTATTTCTTGACCATTCTCATCAATACCTTTTGTCAATGATTCATCAATCTGAGCACCAATTGGTGTAATAATTGACAGTTGAACTCTTCCGCCATTTTCAGCTATCTTTAGTCCATCAAATGGTACTCGTATTGTGAATTCATAGTCTGAAGAGTTGTTAATCGGGTAAATTTTATAATCATAAGATAGCAAATAAGTATTAGGAGATCCCGAAATCGGAGTTAATGGTGCTTTTTTCAAGATTGCTCTTAACATGAATCGAGCCGAATCTTCAATTACACCCTGTAAGTTCCCTTCCTCTGATTCAGTTTGGATATCCTCGGTACCCGCAAGTATTGTAGAAGCCTTTTTAGGATTCATATCTATACCTGAGATTTTAAAGAAATTTAAAACTTCTGGTGGTACTGAATTGCCATTAGGTACATACCAAGTTTCTTCTGATGGAATAGGTTCGTCCATAACGAGTAAAGTCTCGACATGAACAGTATCATATTGATTGCCATTGTAACGAGAAGTTCCATTAATAATAACACTTACATCTTGAAGTCTAATATTCATTTAAAGCACCTCACTTTAGTTTATTGTGATTTGCTGGCTTGTTTATGGTATTATATTACAGTAAAAAAACAAAACCAGTTTTTTGCAAGTGCGGATAGGGCCGCACTTTTTTATTTATAACAACCCATAACATTTGTTATTTTAACTATAACAACAGTTATTATTCTTGTCAACAAAAAATAACATATGTTATTTTAATAATAACAAACTGTCAGAGAGAAGGAATTAAAATGTCTATAAAAGAAAGAATTATATCCAAAAGAAAAGAGTTAGGTTTAAATCAAACGGAACTAGCAAAGAAATCCGGACTACAGCCTCCTGCTATTAGTCAGTACGAATCTGGAATTAGAAACCCTTCTTATGATGCATTAGTTAAGCTATCAAACGCTTTAAATGTAACCATTGATTATTTAGTTTCTGGGGTAAAAGGTGAAAGTAATTCAGTTTTAGAGCCTAAAAGTGAGGTGCTTATTAAAATTTTTCAAAATTTAAATTCGCAAAAAAGGGAGAAGTTAATGAATGATGCATTTTCATACGCTGGTTATGAAAATGTTATAAATTACTTTTCGATAGATCCAAAAAATTATGCTAAATACGTTTTTGATCAACTATTAAAAAAGGAATTTCCTATTGATGTATATATCCTTTCGGATAAAATTAGTTTAAAAATTATAAATGGTGATTTAAAAGGGGAAGCAGAAGCAATCTTATTAAAAAAGAATAATACTATTATCCTTGATCAAAAAGTCACACATGAAGCTAGAGTCAAATTTGCACTAGCAACTTTAATTGGACACCTGTTAATACCATGGCATACAAATGATGTATATTATTATAGAAAATCTGGTAAATCAACACTCCTAACTGAAATTACTGATGAAATGGAAGCAAGTTTATTTGCCACGAATTTAATAACACCATCTGAAATTTTGGAAAAAGATTTATCAAATTTGGAATCTAAAAATATTAGTTTAAAGGATTTAAAAATACTAGCTGATGAGAAATATAAAGTTTCACTTACTTCTTTTTGTAATCGTCTAATAGAATATAATAAAGATCGATTTGCAGTAGTAAATTCAAGTGAATTTAAAATAACAAAAATATTCTCTGGTAATATGCTAATAAAAGAAGTAGCTTCTCCTTTAAATAAGGATAGTAAAGCTTTTGAACTCCTTAGTAACCCAGGCCAAGAAGAAGAATTAAAAGAGGGGATAGTAAACGCCAATACATGGATTGACGAGGCAGATGAAAATGAAATGTTGTACGAAAGTTCCATTTTTAATCCAAAATACAATTCGACTTTAACCTTGTTAACAAGGATTAATAAGTAAAAGAGTGTATCTTTTTCTAACATTGATTAAGCGTTTTGCCTAAATATAAACAGAAAAAAAGACTCTTCAATCGCAGAACCTTTTTGTTGCCTATTAGGTACATTATTGTTAACGTATCATCTCTTTGCTTGGACTTACTTTTATTGAGGTATTGACAATACCTGTACTGAGCATTAAGATAAGATTGTAGTAAATAATAACAATTAGTACATTTTAATAAAAATAATTCTTAAAACAATAACATATACTAATACTGTAAGGATTTTCTGAAGATGGAACAGGCAGCCATCACCCTTGTTTGGAGATGCGGGAGTGCCACCCCGCCTAAAATTCTTACGCCGGCCATAGCTCAAGCTATGGCTTTTTGTATGGCTTTAAAGCCCCTTTTTTATTGTATTTCACGACTTTTTCATCTGCCATAACAAAAAGCGTTTTAGCAAAATGTATCCCTCTCCCTGTAGCACGTACAGCAACTAATACGTAGTCTTCCTTTTCTTCATCATAAAATACCTTTATATATTCAATCGAATCTTTACGTGGGTGTTTTGCAACATAATCAGGAGATTCAAGAATTTCAGAAATTCTATGTCCATACTTATCAAAATCTTCTGGATGTTCATTTTTCATGTGTTCTATATTAGTTTCTCCTAACAAGATTGGTGCATCGGTATCAAGAGATAAACTTAAGATATTTATTACTACATCATTAATTACACCAACTTTTTCTGGTTTCATCGTAAGCGTTCTCCTCTTATGTTTCTGTTTCTATTTCTGTTTCTGGTTCCTCTTCTTCTTCGAAAAATTCTTTGATTTCACCATAATCAGCCGAAGGATAATCCTTCCAATCCCATGATTCTGCTGTCATCGAATTCATCAATGAAAGAACTGCACCTATATTTGAATCGATTAACTTTATTAAATGCGTAAGTGTAACGCCCTGTACGCTTTGACCATTGTATTTAAACGGACTCTGAAATACTGCTAGATCTTCCACATCCACTTCACTAACCCCCATATGTAGAGAGTTTTTAAGCACAGTAAAATGACCCGTCAACACATTATCTATTCGTTTAGTAACAACAAACAACCACTGAACATTACTTTTTATAGATGGCTTATTCTTTTTTGTTGTACTCCACTGAAAAAAGTGATAAACATCTATAATTTCTCCATACAGTGAGTTGCGATTTTTAATCTTCTTAATAAGTAAATCTAAAACTTCTTGCTTGTCCACTGTTATCTTTTTTAATAAATTATGCCTTATAATCGTATTGGAATAAGGTATGAGATAAGTAGTGTGAGATTTTTTTCCTTTTCTTTCACGAAAAATCAAATTCTCTTCCGTCAAAATCTTAATCCAATTGTCAATTGTACGTGTTTGAGTTCCGAAAAATTCTGCTATCCTTTCTATGCTGTGCCAACTATGTCCATATTGATTATTAGCTGCGAATGCAAAAAATAAATATAATCGTAAAGGTCCTGGCTCTAGTGTTTTTAAATGTTTTTCTCTAAAAGCAGTATATATTGGTACAAATGGTACGTTTCCATCACTATTTACCTTTCTCCAAAATTGATGGTATTCCTTAAACATTAAATCTTTTTCATCTTCCGCGGGAATTGATGCCAATCCGAATCGTTTTTTAGACATAACGTCTTCTCGCTCCTTCATTAATTTCTGTAAAAACAATATACCACGCAATCAAAAGCTTAATCAAATGCGTTTTTACACAATATTTTAATAAAACATTGCGCAAAAACGCAGAAAAACCATTAAAAATTTTCGTATAAACTATAACCATTAAATAAAATTATAATAAAAACTTATAAATAGATACAGTGACAAAATACGAAATAGTGTAAACGAAAATATTTTCGTTTATAGACAGTTTTATTAAAAATTTCAAGATGAAAAAGAGACGGTTTAAATAAACCACCTCTTTTTCTGAATTAGTTGTAGATGAGCCGTTTTTCCGATCGTATAGAAACAATTAATTTTTAATGACAGTTACTCCTTTCTT
Organism: Bacillus sp. AFS001701; assembly: GCF_002559405.1. Lineage (GTDB taxonomy): Bacteria > Bacillota > Bacilli > Bacillales > Bacillaceae_G > Gottfriedia. Next base: position 10,348 of record NZ_NTZO01000081.1, read on the forward strand.
CATTTCATTAGGCTGTTATCTTCCTTTTGTAGACTTTTTTTAACGTTCTTAAGGTTATAAAAGCCTTTTTTTATTTCAATTTAGGAAATACTTTAATTCAGGTGATTTTATGAAAAATGTTTCAATTTATCATACTATTAAAGTAAATGAGGATTTTAACACAGCAGCTAATCAATTATTTGAACTGATTAAAGCACGTCAACTAAGAGAACCGAATAAGGAAAGGCATTTATATTTGGATATTGAAGGTGAACGAGGGTCAACTGATCGAGATATGTTGGAATTACAATCCCGTTTTATTCCCGAAATGATAGTTCCGTATGTAACAGAAATACATATGCCTTTAGGGAATATCAAAAATAAACATCAGGATAATAATCTTCCTGAATCATTAACTATAACCGAAGTCTAATAAAAATTATCCGATATGATCTGTTTAAATGATCCTTTTTCATTACCGATAAAAGTGTATTTATGTAAACTAGAGTACAAGGTGATGGAACAACTTTTATATTTTTAGAAAAAGTTAGCTAGCACAAGAGCATAAGGAAAAACTGCCCCCAACAAGGTTGTGGGACTAGGCAAAGCCTAGTGTTTTTATGGGTACTTAAAAAATTGCTAAATAGGATCTTTATAGGCTCCTTTTTTCACCAAATAGTCCTTTTATAGGCTCTTTAAAAACAGCAAATAGGCGCTTTATAGGCGCCTATTTTTTATGAAAAAAAGTCTAAAGTGAGATCATATTCATTTTTTTCCAATTTTTGTTCTTGTTAAAATGTAGGATCATTCTTTTGAAGATCCTTTTTTTGTTACCTATAAGTTCCATTATGTAAACTAGTCTCGTATAGGGTATTCGTGTAAGATTTTGCAGAAGATTGTTTTTTGGAAGAGTAAACAACTGAATTCAGTATCGTGTGTCCTAAATCAACTAAAGCTGCTGGAATAAGCACTTTTCTTTAACTCGTTTAGAAAAATAATAAATAAATAGAAACGATAAAATTATGAATGGAATTATATTTATAGGATTACTGATAAATTTATAATAAATGTCTGTATAATTATTTTCTGGTATATTTTGTAAAATATTATTTATAACATGTAAAAAAATAGGGGCTATTAATGATTTATTAATATAAAATACGTAGCAACAAAGCATTCCAAATAATAATGTATAAGAAAATTCGATTATATTCAGATGTATAAAACCAAAAACTATTCCATTAAAAAAAATAGATTTATAACTTCCAAGGTGTTTTGTTTTTTGAAATAATAACCCTCGAAACCAAATTTCTTCAATTAATGGCGTAATTATAGCACTGGTAGTCATGAAATAAATAAAGGAATTGTATGAGTATTTATAATTTTGAAATGAATGATCATTTAAAAGTTCCGATAGAAGTGTGATTAAACCATGGGTGATAGGTTGAAATAAAATAGTTAGAATCATTAAATGAAAATAATTTTTAATAGGAATTTTTTTAAATTTAAGATCATGTTTCAAAGTAATCTTCATTTTTCTTAAAAAATATAAAGTAGGTATCACTAAAAATAACATTTCAGAAACAAAGTAATAAACATAATTTACCTGTATTTTCATTGTTTCCAAAAGGGACAGAAATATGTAGTTTCCAAATCTAAAAAAAAAGTAAGTTATTAAAATGTATTTAATAGTTTGTTTCATGCTGATATTGTTCATTCTACTCATCCCTATATCTTATTATTAGTAATAATTATATCATGGTGTATTAATGGGTAATAAAAAAAACTGCATTAAGCAGTTTTTTATTTACATATTTTTAATTTCTGGTTCTTTTTTAGTTAATTTAGATACAATTCCAACTACTAAAGCATTAAAAATCACTATTATTACAAGTGAAATATTACGATTGGCAACCGTAATATTAATAAAATCAACCATTTTAGTAGTGTTTTGCACTAGAAAGAACAATATAAAAATTAATATAAAGGCTCGCATTTATCTATTACCAATATAAAGTGTTATCCCAACTACTAAATAAAGCTCGACTTAAATGAATTTTAACCGGTTTTGTTCTACCAGAGTCAGAGTAACTAGTAATGTACCAGCGATAAATATATCGATCATAGTAACTACTCCAAGAACGAACCAAATACATTTTATCCCACGATTGTGCTGGGAAATGGTCGTCAATCCAATCAGCAGCCAAACTAGAATTTGCAGCATTGGCTATCTCTGCTTTACCACCAGTGCCGCCATATTTATAACCTGCTACAGCAACTAGTGCTGCACCAACTGCTTTTAACGATGCTTTCATTGTGTTGTATGTTTCTCCATTAAATCCACCACTTTTAATTGATAGTATAGTTTCTCCTGACTCTACTGGGATATAAGTAGCTTGATATTCTCCTGTACTTGTAGCTGTGTCAGCTCCAGATTGGATGTAATTTAACATCCCCATAGTTTGGTTTTGAGTTTCTTGTATAACCGCAGTATTTGTAAACATATCATCTCGAGGATCAAGAGATGCAGTAGTTACTTCTACACCATCAATAGTCGTTGTTGTATGTTCAAAAACTGAATTTATTACATATCCATCATCAGTAACTTCTGGTTCTGGAAGAACTGTTTCAGTAACTCCTGGTGGTAATTCCACAGGTCCAATTATATATGGTGTAGCTCCTGTTTCAGTCGTTGTTGATTCTACTTCTGCAGCTTGTGCTGTGTTAAGAGATGAAACTCCTGATCCTAATAAAGCAAATGATGTTGCAGCGATTAAATATTTCTTTTTCATTTTTTATTTATCCTCATTTCCTTTTTTAATTAATACTTTATATTTGTTCTTTATAAAGAACAA
>NZ_NTZO01000535.1 GCF_002559405.1 Bacillus sp. AFS001701
AAATTACCTCTCTTATAATACTTAGAAATTAATTTAATTTATATCAAATGGTTGTAAAAAAGTGTCATTTAATCGACTCTTTTTATAACATTCATTTCTTAAATCTACCCATTAATATTGTATTATAAAATCTCTCATCAGAAAGTACCTTATCGTTTTTTAAAACACCTTCAACTTCAAACCCTAGTTTTTTATAAAGTTTAATTGCTTTTTCATTTGTTTCTAAAACACTCAAATTCATTTTATATAGATCATTAGCATCTGCCCAAGAAATTGATTGTTTTAAAAGATTTTTACCGATTCCGTATCCCCAAAATTCTTTTAAGACGCAAACTCCAAATTCTACTTTATGAGAAAGTCTTTTTAATTGATTACCTTCACATCTAGAAAAACCTATTATTTTATCTTGAACTTCAGCTACTAAAAATAAATGATTAATCGTTTCTATATCAGAGATAATTAATTGTTCAAAGCCTATTGGATCAATAAATGCTTCTCCTGCTTCTCGGTCTAGATTTTCTGTCTCCCCGTCAATCTGTACTCTCAAACTAGATAATTGTTTAGCATCAGTTAGAACTGCATGTCTAATAATATATTGAAGGCCATTTATCGTAAATTTCTGAGTTCGTATTTTCATTATATACTCCTTACACTTGTATTCTTATTTTAGGAATATTTCTGTACTACATCTATCTATTAGAGTGGATAACACTCCATAATAAGAATGTTTATTAATTCAAACTAAAAGAGATCATCCTAATGTTAATATTAAACGTTTTTAGTCGAAACTATATTAATATGAAAGAGGTGTATCAAAAGTGGAATTTAGAAGTAGTGGTAGGCTTTCAAATTTTTTAGTTGCAATCTTGTTTACGCTTTGTATGATTAGTTTCATCTTTTATGTACAAAGGCATGGATTTCCTAATACGATTAAGTCATATATGTTCATGTCAATGGTATGCTTAATCTTTCTTGCTTATATTGGCTATACTCGTAGTATAGTTATTAGAATAAATGATCACAGTGTTACATACGAACATTGGGGATTTAAGCGAACAATACCCGCTCATCATATTACACGTGTTAATTTACAATATCGCTATAAAGAAACACCATCACATAGTGCTTATCTAGTAATTAACCATCCTGAAGAATCTATTTTCATTCCATCTATGATGTTTCAAGGTCAAATCGAACGAATAACGAAAGAAATTCGTGATAGAATGATTTACTAATATTTAAAAGAACTGAAGTGAAGCTTCAGTTCTTTTTACTTAAGAGAAGATTTCTTTGTTAAATTATCGCTTTACAGCATCTACAATGATTGAAGGAAAAAGCACTCTTTCCCCGTGATTTCTAGGATCATATTTTTTTGAACGGAAAATAACACCATCCTTGCCATCCCATTCTTTAAAATGAAAATTTCCTTCTTCATCACAATATTCTAGTAGTTTTACTTCAAAACCCGCTGTTTCAAACATGTTAACTAGTGTTTTATAGTTATAGACAATTTTATGGCTTGCGGCAGGATGATCTTTTGGTCCTGGTCCACCAACTTTAACAATACTTTGATAAGTTTCGTCTTGAAAAAAACCATCTGGTACCGCACAACGAATATAGCCAGATGGTTTTAAATAATCATAACAAATTTTAGCAGCATCTAAACCTTCATCGTATGTAAGATGTTCCCAAATATGTTCAGCTAAAATAGCTGTGATAGAATTTTTCTCGAATTTATTTTCCCAAGTTGACTTAACTAATAAATTAAGTTCTTCTTCCTGAGTTTGAATCCATGTTGGATTATTATTATATTCACCTGCTCCAATTACAATTTTTAATTCATCTTGTTTCATCACTAGTGGATTACCTCATACTAAATTTTGATCGATTAGTAATGTTCTACAAAAGCTACATGAATTCCTTCTTTAAAACATTGAAAAATGTCAAATTTTTGAAATATAGATTATTTGATCTATTCATTTTTAATTAACACTTGTTAAATTAATTAGTTTCTTCTACTTTATCTTGGGTATAATAATTCCAGTAAATGGAGGCGATATCAAATGACAATCGATCGAATTTGTACGATTGGACCAGCTAGTTTTGATAAAAAAATACTGTCTGAATTGATTGAGCATGGCATGACAATCGCGAGACTAAATTTTTCACACGGAACACATGAAAGTCATCACAATGTAATTGAACTAATAAAATCAATTAGAAAAGAGACAGGTAAAGAAATTAAGATTTTAGGAGACCTCCAAGGTCCAAAAATTCGATTAGGAAAAATTGAAGGGGAAAAAATAAATCTTGAACCTAATCAAACTTTTACACTCTTAATTGATGAAATGACAGGTAATTCTAATCAAGCAAGTGTTGATTATAAAGGGTTAATATATGATGTGAAACAAGGAGATCGTATTTTAATTAATGATGGTGCAGTGGAGTTAAATGTTGAAAAGATAGAACAAAATAAGATTGTCACTTCTGTGAAAACTGGTGGCGAAATTTCTTCACATAAAGGGGTAAATTTACCCGGAGTCGTTACAAGTTTACCTGCTATTACGGAAAAGGACCGAAAAGACATCGAATTCATTTTGCAAGAAGGTTTAGATTATATTGCATGCTCATTTATTCGACGGGCATCACATTTACAAGAAATCAGAAGTTTTATAAATTCAAAAAGTGATAAAACACCTCAATTAATCGCAAAAATTGAAACAATAGAAGCAATAAAAAATTTCCAAGAAATTAATAAAGAAACAGATGCAATTATGATAGCTCGTGGTGATTTAGGTGTTGAACTACCCTACCAATGGATTCCTCTCTTACAAAGAGCCATGATTCAGGAGTGTAATTCAAATGGGACATATGTAATAACAGCAACTCAAATGTTACAATCAATGGTAGATAATTCACTTCCAACAAGAGCTGAAGTAACGGATGTATTTCAAGCTGTTATGGATGGGACCAATGCTGTTATGCTATCCGCTGAAAGTGCTGCTGGCCACCATCCAATCAAAAGCATTGAAACATTAAAACTTGTATCTCAATTTGCTGAGACCGTAAAATCGAAATCTCCGTTTGATTTTGATGATATGCTTGAATTGATTAACACAACTATCAAATAAAATTGATTTTAAAATAAAAAAACGCCCAAAAAGGGCGTTTTTAATATATCATTTTTCTTTTTTGTAAAATCGTTCACCTGTATCTGGATTATAGTAAACTCTTGTTTTCTCCCCTGTTACAGGATCAATATTAACTTCGCTAGTTCGTTGAAATCCTTCTGGTATTTGGTTTCCATGATTTCGATTAAATCGTTTATCGTAAATAAAATAACCTAGCAATAAACAAATAATGAGAAATAAAATTTGGATACCATAAAAACCGAAAATAAATGTTTCCACTATATTTTCTCTACTACTACAGCCGTTCCATATGCTACAATTTCACTCATATTGTACTTCATGTAAACAGACCCCCTAAAAGTATTGGTAATACAATACTAAATAATCTACTCAACAAATTTTGTCCGTCATTTTGTCCGTTAGATAGTAATATAACTATTATCTCATAAAATATCAGGAATGAACTATTTGGACGTTCAAATCATAACTTTAATGAACCTGCAAAAAATAACATCTTAGTTTGATTAGCTTACTCCAGAATTACCAGATCACCTTATGAAATTGATTATAGCAATTTTTTTTTGAGAGGTCTATGCACTCAATGTATTTGAATAAAAATAATTTAAATCCTAATTCAACCATTAAAAAATCGATTTTTTCTTCAATTTTCTTCATGTTATCTCCTCTAAAAAAACATACTTAAAACTGTTACTATTAGATTCTATGAGATCTACTTTATTTTTAAAATCTCCTAGTTTCGCATTCGAAGCTTCGTCATATACACTAGTTGAAGAAAATAAGAAATTTTGCTTTGAATAGATTAAATCTTCTGAATTATTCATTTTATTTAGATCTTCTGAACTGAAAGCAAATCCTGCATAGTACACGTTTATTCCATTAAAAAGAAATGCTCCTCCTTGGGGAAGGAAACCAATTTGATGTTCCGATAACTTTATTATCTGTTGTACTATAGTAAATCAAGTGTGAGTCACTTAAACCTGATTCTCCGATATATAAAATATGATTGTCTGTATTAATTGCTAAAGCAGGTTCATATTGCGTGCTAATTGGCAATATTTGATCTATATTGGTTTGTAAATTATAAGCAAAGACGTCACACCATTGATCACGCTCAGCATAATAAATCTTATCTCCGTCCTTAGCGATTAGATAAGGGTCGCTGGTCGTATATAATGTGTCTACTTTTGTCCTACTCGCCATATCTATAACAGCTATTTGATTTGCATCATCAAGTGCAACATAAAGTTTACCATTGTCTTTAATAATATCAGTTGGATTGCATGCAAAATTTATAACTTTCTCTAGGTTTAAGGTCTGTGAGTTTATAAATAATAACGATTTATCATCTGTTGAGATACCATACAATATTTGTGTTGGCTCATCCAACACCCATTTAGTCAACTTTGATTGAATTTTTAGTTGTCTAGTTTTATCGTTTATTTGTCTGCTTAGAGCGGTACTTTGAGATTGATTTTTCGCTATCCCAGAAATAAGCGAGATAATGTTAGAGCTATTTATTTGATTTGAATTATATCTTTTAATTTGTCTTAATTGTGAGTTGTAAATAAATATAGAGTTCTGAGATGATGCTATAAGGTCTAAGTAATAACCATATTCTCCTAATTTCACGTGTGAATCTTTATTGTAAATACTCCAATTAGTGAATACGAGATTACTGTTTACATAGATTACATTGTCATCATTACCAAAGTTACCATTAAATCGATTCGGATTATTTGGACTAAAGTCACGTCCTGCGTAATACACGCTTACTCCATCAAAAAGAATACTCCTACTAGGATTCCGAAATCCATAATCATTGTTATAATTTGATGTTCCAATAACTTTATTATCCTTAGTGCTATAGTATATCAACTTTGAACCCATTGACTGCGATTCACCGATGTATAAAATGTGATTGTCTGTATTAATTGCTAAAGCAGGTTCACTCAACTGAGCTTTTATTATTTGATCCAAATTTGTTTGTAAATTATAAGCGTATATACTACACCATAGATTTTTTTCAGTGTAATAAATCATATCTCCTTCTTTTACAATCTGATATGGATCAGATGTTGTTTTCAATGTTTGAGTTATGACTTTCTTCGTTAAATCCACAACAATTATTTGTTTTAAACTATCTATTGCAACATATAAATTGCCATCACTTTTTATGATGTCTGTAGGAGCCCCTCCTAGGGTCAAGGTTTTATCAATAGTCAATGATGAAGAGTTGATAAAAAATAATTTCTTATCATCCGATGATTTGGCGTAGAGTGTCTTTGAAGGGTCATCTAGAACCCACTTTGTAAGATATGAACCTATAGATAATTGATTTACGTTTGTTGCAGCAGTTGCTTGAATATGCGGAAAAAATGTCAAAAAAATAGAAAAAATTAATAAAACTATCCTTAATTTCCTCAGCACTTTATCTCCTCCATCATTATGATTTATTTTGTTTATAATTTAATATAAAATATTTATTTCCCCCTATGT
>NZ_NTZO01000536.1 GCF_002559405.1 Bacillus sp. AFS001701
TCTATTGAAGTAATGCTTTTTTTATAAACTAATTTTAAAATTTGTAGACTAATAGCTAATCTACTAAATAAAGATGTATCTGTAATAATTGATTTTTTCATCAATATACTAGAAAGTGAAATGAATTATGTTAGGAGGGGTCCGATTGTCGGATGCATTTATAGCACGTTCTTTAGATGAGATTCTTTTTTGGTCAAGGATCATGAAAGAGCATTCACTCTTTCTTAAATTAGGCTTTAATTGTGATGATACTGAGTTAATTCAAGAAGCAGATCAATTTTACCAAGTTTTTGAAGCAATAGGAAATAAAGCCCAATCATTTTCGCTTCAAACGGATCCTCAGCAAATTAAACAGTTTAATAATGAGGTTCATCAAGCAGCTTCTATGATTTGGGCCTATAAGCGGAAAATCCTTAACTTACTCCTTACTTGTAAAATAACGGGCAATAACTTTCCATTATTAGTTGACCATACAAGTAGAGAAGCAGCCTATTTTGCAAATCGCTTGACTGAATTAAATAATGGTCAACTCCAACCGCTACCTGCTGCAATTATCCAGGAAAATGTTTTCTTTCTAAGAATTATGGCAGACCATGCAAAATTTATCGGACATTTATTAGACCCATCAGAAAGAAAACTAGTAGATCAAGCAAGGGAATTTAGCCATGATTTTGATCAGCTTTTATATCAAGCCGTAGATTTAGAATCAATGAGACCACAATCGGAAACAGTTCCGATACTTGACCAATTCCTTGATGAAAACCGAGTATCGGTAAAATCACTTAGAGATTTTAAGAAAACAGCTCGCGACCTAATAGAAGCTTGTAGAATTAAAAGTATCATTCACCCACTGCTAGCAGACCATGTATTTAGAGAAGCAGATCGATTTTTGCATATAATTGACGCATTCGAAGCACAGTTAACAGGGAATGGGAATAGGAATATAGTACTGGACGACCATTAAGAAAGCCGCAAGTTACCAAAATAGAGACGAAAAAAGAATCTGATTAAAGATTCTTTTTTTATTGCACGTTGAAATATATAGGTTACTCATGATGGATTCATGAGTAAGTAAA
>NZ_NTZO01000537.1 GCF_002559405.1 Bacillus sp. AFS001701
TTTCAGTCGGATATGCTATCATTTTCATATTAAATAAATAGATATTAGGTGATTTATAAAATGGAAAATCAATCTTTATTATTAATTGATGGCTTTAACTTATTAAGTAGAGGCTATTTTGCAACTTCTTATGGGAGAAGTGATGAACAACTTTCTAAGACAAAAGATGGCGTTTATATAAATGCATTAAGAGTATTTATTCCTAAGCTTTTTAATTTAATTAAAGAACATGATATTACTCATCTTGCAATTACTTGGGATGTTAAACGTGAAGAAACGGATCGTCGAAATAAATATGATTTTTATAAAGCAACTCGTGGAGAATTACCATCACCACTTATCGAACAATATTTCACTTTAAAAACAGCATTAGAAGAAATCGGTATTGCTCAATTAGAAATGGCACCGTATGAAGCGGATGATTTAATGGGTACTTTATCAAATAATTGGTCTAATTCTGTTAAAAATAAATGCTATATTTATAGTAATGATCGAGACTTACTACAATTAATAAACGAGCATACATCTCAAATCATTGCTCAAAAAACTGGTGAAATTGTCTACTCCCTAGAGCACTTCAGTAATGATTATGGGATCCATCCGAAACAATGGGTTGATGTAAAGGCATTATTAGGTGATTCTAGTGATAATATACCTGGTTGCCCTGGAGTAGGAGAAAAATCGGCAATTCCATTAATTCAACTTTATAACTCAGTTGAAGAATTGTACGAGAATATGGAAAATCTTGATTCTAAATTTAATCGCTACAAAAAGAAATTAGAAGCTGGTAAGGACTCTACTTTTATTAGTAAAGAGCTTTCTGCAATAACAATTGATATACCTCATTTTGCTGAATATACATTTGAAGATTTAAAAATTAATATTAATGAAGAAAAATTGTCCCTTAAGCTTGAGGAATTAGAAATTCGTGTTAAGCGATAAAAGTCAAATTTATTTAGGAGAAATATAAATGTCTGAGTATTGGAATGCGTATTTTAGTTTTATAAATCATAAACCTGCTACTGTAGTATTGGATATGGAAGTAACTGAAAAAGTAAATATTGAAGATTATCCAACGATTGTTTGTATAAAACTACAATTAAAAAATCCAGACGAACGAGGTTTTCCTAGTAAACATGAATTAAAAGTTTTAGAAAAAGTTAATAAAGATATTGAAAAACGTATTAATCCAAAACTCTACCTTAATGTTGGAAGGGTTACGACTGATGGTTTTAGAGAACTTGTCTATTATACTTCTGAACAAGATCCTAAAATGCTTATTGAAGTTGCTGAACAAATTATCGAAGTGAATGATTACAAATTTGAAATGTATGGTATGGATGAAGAAGAACTATGGGAATATTATTTCGAATTTCTTTATCCAAACCATTACCATCTGCAGCATATAAGCAATGATGAATTAATTAGGCAATTACAAAGATCAGGTGACAAATTAAAATTACCTCGCAAAGTCGAACATTTCATTCTATTCAATGATGAAATAAAGATAAAAGAGTTTATTAGTGAAATAGCAAATGAAGGTTTTAATTTTGAAGAAAAGTATTCAAATATTGATAAAGATTTAGATGAAGATTATGAATTTACCATACGTATTTCTAGAATAGATCATGTTGATCTAGATAGCATCGATGAACTAACTGATTACTTAATCGAAACTTCAGAGCATTTCGGTGGTAATTATGATGGATGGGAAACTCTTGTTATCAAAGAATAAACATTAACTTCAGTATAAATAAAAGAACACTACAGTTTTTGAAGTACTAAAAAAGTAGTGTTCTTTTTTATTAATCATTAAGGAA
>NZ_NTZO01000538.1 GCF_002559405.1 Bacillus sp. AFS001701
AATTTGTTACTAAATATTTGAAATAAAGCAGAGTATTTAATAAAATAAAATTTAATTTGTGGAAGAACTTTTAGTTCTTCCTAATTTATTATTGTGAGGTAATATGAAGATACTACTTATATCTGGTTATAAATCATTTGAATTAGGAATTTTTTCGAATAAACATGAAGCAGTTAAATACATAAAAAAAGCTTTGAAAAATAAAATACTTTTATTTATAGATGAACTAGAATGGATTATTATTTCAGGGCAAATGGGTACTGAATTATGGGCTGCAGAGGTAGTATTCGAACTTCAGCTTGATTATCCCGAATTAAAATTAGGTATTTTTACACCCTACGAAGATCAAGAGAAAAATTGGAATGAAACAAATAAAGAATATTATAATGAAATCTTAATTGGAGCGGATCACGTCGACTCAATTTCAAGAAAACCATACGAATCTCCAATACAGTTAAAAGCAAAAAATGAATTTTTAATTAGTAAAAGTGACGGATGTATTTTATTTTACGATAATGAAAAAGAAGGTAGTCCTAGATATTTATATGATTTAGCACACAAGAAAAATGAACTATTTAATTATCCTGTAGAAATCATCACATTTGACGATTTACAAGTGATTGCAGAAGAGTCTTTTGAGAATGATGACAATAAATATAGGGAATTATAGAATAGATAATTGACAATTTATGAAGAGTTTGAAAAAATAGAAGGTAAATATTTCTAAATGTTTTGGGGTGACACACATGGAATCAACAAAAATAAAACTAAGTATAAAAGATATCCTAAATAAAGAGTTTAAAGTTTCAATGCGAGGATATAATCAAGAGGAAGTGGATCAATACTTAGACACGATCATTAAAGATTATGAATCGTTTCAAAATCAAATCGTAGCCCTACAACAAGAAAATGCAAAGTATAAAAAATTGTTGGAGGACCAAAAGAACACAGCTACACCTCCACCATCTCCTTTTAATAATACGAATACTGATGTTCTAAAAAGATTATCAAATTTAGAGAAGCATGTTTTTGGTAGTAAACTATTCGAATAATTTTAACTTAATTTATATTTTAAGAAAGCATTGCAAACTTAAGTATAATTTACTATACTAATAAATGTTCGTTTCAATATGTTCGGGTAATCGCTGCAACGCTTGACGTTGTTGAGGAAAGTCCATGCTCGCACAGTCCTGCGATGGCTGTAGTGTTCGTGCCTATCGAAGTCATAAGATAGGGTAGCTGTGTAATCAGCTAACGGCAGGGAACGGACCTAAGTCCTTTATGGATATGGTTCTACTACCTTTAAAGTGCCACAGTGACGTAGTCCTCGAAGAAATGAGAGGAGTGGAACGCGGTAAACCCCACGAGTGAGAAACCCAAATTATGGTAGGGGAATCCTTTCAAAGGAATTGAACAGAGAAAGGGACAGATTATTCTGTAGATAGATGATTACCACCTAGTAGTACGAGGCGAGAGCCGTTTGAAGTACGAATGGTACAGAACATGGCTTACAGAACATATGAAATGATGAAACTGTATAAAAACTCTTCATTCTATGGAGAGTTTTTTGTAATTTCGACGCAAATTGTTCATAATGAAAATAGGAATCAAAATGAAAATATGAAAAGAAAAGTTCATTCATAATTGGAATGAGATAGGTGGTTAAATTGGCGAAATATACATTAATTGCTACTGCTGCAATGGGAATCGAAGCTCTAGTCGCTAGAGAAATAAAAAGCCTAGGGTTTGAAGATGTAATAGTTGAAAATGGTCGAGTATTATTTAAAGCGGACGAAGCTGGAATTGTGAAAGCGAATTTGTGGCTTAGAACAGCTGACCGAGTGAAACTACGTGTTGGTGAATTTAAGGCAACCTCATTTGATGAATTATTTGAAAAAACAAAAGCCTTACCTTGGCATATGTTTATCCCAAGAAACGGTCAATTTCCTGTGTCAGGTAAATCGCATAAATCAAAATTATTTTCAGTATCAGATTGCCAAGCAATCGTCAAAAAAGCAATTGTTGATAAATTAAAAACAATCCAAAATATTCAAGGTATGTTAATTGAAGATGGTCCATTATTTCGAGTGGAAGTTTCTATTTTAAAAGATATCGTAACATTAACGATTGATACTACTGGTCGTGAAGGATTACATAAAAGAGGATATCGTGTAGATCAAGGTGAAGCACCATTAAAAGAAACACTTGCGGCTTCATTAGTATTACTAACGAATTGGAATGCTGATTTACCATTTGTTGATCCGTTTTGTGGATCTGGTACTATTCCCATTGAGGCTGCATTAATTGGACATAATATCGCTCCAGGATCGTTTAGAAGCTTTGCATCTGAGGATTGGCATTGGATCGGTAAAAAAAGATGGAATGAAGCAAGACAAGAGGCAGAAGATTTAGCAAATTATGATCAAAAATTAGAAATAATCGGATCCGATATTGATCATCGAATGATTAATGTTTCAAAAGCAAATGCTGATGAAGTTGGATTATCAGATTCTATTGCATTTAAACAAATGCAAGTAAAAGACTTTACTACTAAATCTGAGTATGGGTATGTTGTTACCAACCCACCATATGGTGAGCGATTAAACGATCGACCTTACGTTGAAAAGTTATATTCAGATATGGGGAATGTTTTTACAAAATTAGATACATGGTCAGTGTATTTACTTACTAGTCATGAGGGATTTGAACAATTTTACGGTAAACCAGCAACAAAAAAACGTAAATTATTTAATGGTTTCATTAAAACTGATTATTATCAATACTTTGGAAAAAGACCGAAACGTCAAGACTAGAGCCATAAGGGTTTAGAGGTTAATTTAATATTGCGTGTTGTTAATTACCGTATAATATAGATTATTTCTAATATGGGTATTATCAATATTTGCTACTAGAGCTACATTTTTTCTCTTAAATAAAAGAGGAAGGATGTGGCTTTTTTGCTTATCAGAGAGGCGAGTAAACTTTTCATTGAAGATCGAGAATTTAAAAATTTATCTCCTTTTACAATTAAAACGTACAGAATTACATTAAATATTTTTTGTGATTATTGTGTTTTAAAAGGGATAGTAGAGATAGACAATTTTAGTCCACAAACAACAAAAGTTTTTTAATTTACTGTAAGAATGAATTACACAATTTACCGACATCGATAAACCAAAAACTACGAACACTAAAAGCTTTTATTAAATTTCTAGCTGAAGAAGAGTATTTAGAAGATGATAAACCAATTAAAAAATTAAAAAAAAAAAAAGAACAAGCCCAGATTGAAGTTTTGCCGGATGGGCA
>NZ_NTZO01000539.1 GCF_002559405.1 Bacillus sp. AFS001701
CGGTTAAATTTTTATTTTTTGTATCTAATAAAATTTTCTTATTTGCAGTACCATTTTCATCTGTTTTAATGGTAGTTTCGTAGATTACTTTCTTTGTATCATCATCTTTAAACAGAAGATTAAATTTAGCATTTTTAGGAAGTGATGATTCCACTTTAATCCCAACAGTTTTGAAATCATATGTACCTTGTGGTTTAATAGCTAAATTTTGTGGAGGTTTTTTAATTGTACATGCTGAAAGTGCAACAGTTGCGAAGGTTAGTAAACAGACCATTTTAAGTTTTTTCATTCGTTCTTAAAAAAACTCCTTTCTAGGTAATAAAATTTATTTCCAAAATTATTTGTAAAAGTTAAAATTTTTAACCAAATTCAAATTAATTTTATCAAAATAATGACAGCTTGTGCAGTAAAATTGTTAAAATTTTCAATTTTATCGAATAATTTCACCATTAAAATGTTTTTATACAGTATAATAGACTCGTACCAACTACTACTAAAGGAGGCAATTTGATGGAAAAAATGTTAGTAAAACGTTTAACACGTGCTGAGGTTCCAACAGAAATGACATGGAAATTAGAGGATTTATATCCGACTCGTGCAGAATGGCTAGTTGCTTTAGAACTAATTGAAAATGATTTAGTAGAGGCGAAATCGTTAAAAAGTTCTGTCCTTAAGTCTGCTGAATCTTTAAAAAAGGCATTATTAACTTATGAATCAATTATGCTTCAATTAATTCGTTGTGGTACATATGTAAGCTTACGTCAGTCTGGAGATGGTTCAGATTCTCAAAATCAATCTGATAGTTTACAATTTTCAAGCTTAAGTACAAAAGCAAATACAACTTTAACGTTTATTCAGTCAGAGCTTTTACATTTAAATAATGAAATGTTAGAGGCATTTATTAAGGAAGAAAAAGAAATTGAGGTTTTTAAATTATTATTAGAAGAAATTATTGCATCTAAAAAACATAGATTACTCCCTGAAACTGAAGAGGCTTTGGCTGCACTTGGCGAAGTTACTTCTGCCCCATATCGAATTTACCAAACTAGTAAGGCCGCTGATTTAAAATTCGATTCCTTTGAAGATGAAAATGGAAAAGAATTAGAAAATTCGTTTGCTATGTTTGAAAACTTATATGAATTCTCTCCAAATCATACAGTGCGTAAACAAGCGTATGAATCTTTTACTAAAACACTTACCCAATACAAAAATACATATGCTTCGATCTATGCTACGCAAGTAAAAAAAGAAGTCGCATTAAGTAAATTACGAAATTATGACTCAGTTACGAAAATGCTACTTGAAGATCATAAGATATCTTTAGAAATGTATCATAATCAATTAAATATCATCTTTAAAGAACTAGCACCACATATGCGTAGACTAGCTAACTTAAAGAAAAAACAACTTGGACTTGAAACAATTCATTTTTATGATTTAAAAGCACCACTAGATCCAGATTTCAACCCAAGTACTACTTATGAAGAAGCAAAAGAAACGATTTTAAAATCACTAGAAATTATGGGACCTGACTATGTTTCGATTATGGAAAAAGCGTTTGATGAGCGCTGGATTGATTATTCCGATAATGTTGGTAAATCAACAGGTGCATTTTGCTCTAGTCCGTATGGAGTGCATCCATATATTTTAATTAGCTGGCAGGATACTATGAGAAATGCATTTGTACTTACTCATGAACTTGGACATGCTGGGCATTTCTATTATGCAAACAAATATCAACGTGTTGTAAATACTCGTCCATCTATGTATTTCGTTGAAGCACCATCAACTTTTAACGAGATGTTATTAGGTCAATATTTATTAAAACAAACGAATGATCCAAAAATGAAGCGTTGGGTCATCCTTCAATTATTAGGTACTTACTATCATAATTTTGTAACTCATTTACTTGAGGGTGAGTTCCAAAGAAGAGTTTATGAACTTGCTGAAAAAGGTACGCCTCTTACAGCGACAACATTCTGTGAAGTTAAAGGTAATGTTCTGAAAGAATTTTGGGGAGATTCTGTAGAAATAGATGAAGGTGCAAGTTTAACTTGGATGCGCCAACCTCATTATTATATGGGCCTTTATCCATATACTTATTCTGCTGGATTGACTGCATCTACTGCTATTTCACGAAGAATTGCCTCAGAGGGCCAACCAGTTATTGATGCATGGATTGAAGTATTAAAAACAGGTGGATCGAAAAAACCAGTTGAACTATTAAAAATGGCTGGCGTTGATCTAACTACAAGTGCACCAATCAAAGAAGCTGTTGAGTATGTTGGTTCATTAGTGACTGAATTAGAGTCTCTTTTCTAAAAATATCAAAAAAAACCTAAATTATTTTA
>NZ_NTZO01000540.1 GCF_002559405.1 Bacillus sp. AFS001701
ATGAATAATTGATGAGTGATGATTTTTTGGTACATTATTGATTAACCAACTCATTAGTCGATCAACCTCGGCAATTTCACTAGTCTTTGCCCTGTTATAACGTCCAATCCAGCCATTAACTTGTCTTTCCATAAAATTCTCAGGTTTCGTTATTTCTAGGAGTTTTGTTTTTGTATAATCAATGGAGTGTAACTCAACCAGCTTATTTACCATTACAGTAGATAATCTTTTACGATCTTCAATTGTTACGTTTAAATGTGGAGGAAATGATGAGTCAAATACTTCACCATATTTTCTTTCCATAATGAAAAATGGACTACCTACAATTTCTTCATTTTCAGAATATAAAATCGGCTTAGGTGCAGCCGAAAAGTGTGGATGTATTTCTGATAAAATACGAAATTCTCTTTTCATATCGTGTGCTTTTGGAGCAACTGGGCCAAGTGGCGGTCGTCTTAACACAACTTCCCTTTCCCTAATTTTTAATAAATAGGTTAAGTTTGAATGACCCGCTGAGAACTGACGAATCTCTAATTCTCCATCTGGAAGATCATCAATATTTTTTTCTAAAAATTTATGTAAAACATGAGGATTTAACTCTTCACCTTTGCGAACATGAATCGTTTCTAATTCTATCTTTTCAGCCATATTACCCCTCCTTAACTTTAGAAAATTCAGTTTATTTAACAACTAAATGCCTTTCTAACTGTTCTCTAAATACCCCAGGAAGTACTTCACTACGCTGTTCTTTAAAATTAAAAAATACAATGATCGCATTGCCCGTAGCAATCATTTGCTTTGTCTCTTCACAACAAATTTCATGTTCGAGATGAAAACTTTTGTTTCCTATTCTTGTAATATAAGTTGCTACTGACAATTTTTGATTAAAGTGACCTTGATTCACAAAATCACATTTTGTAGACGCTAGAATAAACTTCCAATCATCTAGATTCATTGAATAGCCAAGCGATTGGAAGAATTTAATTCGCGCTTCTTCTAAATAAATAAAGTAACTAGTATTGTTAATATGACCTAATGCATCAGTTTCACAAAATCTAGGGGTAACGGTGAATTTTTCCATAAAACAACCTACCTTTATCAATATTTTGTATTTACCAATACTAACTGGTCGGTATGTAAAGGAGAAGGAGACAAGTGATTACTCCCCTACTTTAATCCCTTTTAAGATCATTTCTTGGAATGACTTCGCTATTTCAAATGCATTTTTTTGTCCTTCTGCGTTATACCATTCATAACTCCAGTTCATAACACCTAAAATACCGAATGAAACGATAGGTACGTCTAAATCTGATCTTAAATCCCCATTTTTAATTCCTTCATTAAGAAGCTTCTCAATATTAAATCTGTATAAATCTCTTTTTGCTTTAATTTCTGTTAAACTTTCAGGATTTAAATGTCTCATTTCACGATAAAATACCTTTGCACTTGGACCTTGCTTTTTAATGTCCATTAGGCTTAAATAAATGACTTCAAATAGTTTTTCTGAAAAGCTTTTCTTTGAATCATTAATAACTTCTTCCTGCTCATTTAATACTTCATCAATAAATTGAAGATGAATTTCCATAAGAAGCTGTTCTTTGCTTGTATAATAGTAGTAAAAAGTTCCTTTTGTCACTCCGATTGATTCGACGATATCTTGAATGGATGTACTCGTAAATCCTTTTTTATCAAATAGCTGTATAGAGTGTTCCTTTATTTTTTGTTTCATTAGATGTCCTCGCAATCTTAAAAATTCAATAGAATTATATCATAGTACAAGGAAGTTTTTATCGTAATCTAATTAATTAAATTAAAGGGTATCATATCTTACTAAATAGATTGATACTCCTTGTGAAAGATAATCTATCCATTACCCTTGATAGATAGAGCTTTCTTCTTCTCTAATAGCTCTTCTTAATATTTTGCCAACATTCGTTTTAGGTAGTTCGTTTCGGAATTCGATTATTCGTGGAACTTTATATGTCGCTAAATGATTTTTGCAGTATTCCTTCATTTCTTCTAAAGTAAGATGTTTATCTTCTTTAAGGACAATCACTGCTTTAACTGTTTCACCTCTATAAGAGTCGGGTACACCTATAACAACAGCCTCTTTTACGTAGGGATGCTCATAAATTACTTCTTCTATTTCACGAGGATACACGTTAAAGCCACTTGCTATAATCATATCCTTTTTTCGATCTAAAATTGAGACGTATCCATCTTCATCAACACTCGCAATATCACCCGTATATAACCATCCATCTCTAATTGTATTTGCCGTTTCTTCTGGTAAATTCCAATAGCCTTTCATTACTTGAGGTCCTTTAATAATTAATTCACCAATTTCACCTACTTGAACTTCGTCTAATCCGCTAGCTATGTCAACGATTTTTGAATCAGTAGATGGAAAAGGGATGCCCACGGTGCCTGGCTTTCTTGCTGCAAATGCAGGATTACTATGAGTAGTTGGGGATGCTTCAGATAATCCATAGCCTTCTAAAATAGTAGCACCTGTCTTTTTTTCAAATTGTTTCATGAGTTCTACTGGCATCGGTGCACTTCCACTATTGCAAAGCTTAATTGCATCGATCCCATATTTTTCAGACTCAGGATGATTTATTAATGCAATATACATTGTTGGTACGCCTGGAAATAGTGTAGGTTGTTCATTTTTTATCGTATTTAAAACTTCTTCAATTTCAAAACGTGGTAGGATGATCATTTCGTTTGCCATGAAAACACTTAAATTAATACATACTGTCATTCCATAAACATGGAAAAACGGTATGATGGATAAGACCCGCTCACAACCAGGATTGAAAGCGCCTTTATAAAATTCACCTTGCTGCATTATATTTGCGTATAGATTTCGGTGGGTTAGCATTACTCCTTTTGAACGTCCAGTTGTTCCACCAGTGTATTGAAGAATTGCAACATCTTCATGAGAATCAATCGAAACAGGTTTCAATTCTTGATTTCCGCTTTGCAAAAAACTTCCAAAGGATATTGCTTCTTCATAATTCTCTTCTGTACCAGTTAAATTTACTACGATAATTTTCCGTAAATTTGTGTCTTCAATTAATGGTTTGACGGTAGTGTACAAACTGTTTAATACAACGATTGTTTCAGTTCCTGAGTCATTTAATAATTCCTTTAGTTCCCTTTCAACAGACATTGGATTTATTTGGGTTACGATTCCACCTACAGTTAGAATTCCATAATATGAAATAACATATTGTGGACAATTTGGAAGCATGATTGCTATACGGTCACCTTTTTGAATGCCATCTTTTTGTAATGCAGAAGCAAATCTCTTTACTGCCGACTGTACTTCTTTATACGTATTTTTTTTACCATAAAATGATAGACAAGAATGATTAGGATAGTTTTCGGCAGTTTCGTTAAATATTTCTGGAATTGTTTTTGTCGGAATTGATAGTTCTTTTGCAATATATTCAGGATAGTGAGCTAACCAAACTTTATTTGTTGACATACATAACTCTCCATTTCTGATCATGAATATTGTTTTAAACAACTTTTCAAATCTAATAGATTAGAATATTAATCCTCCACCATCAACTGATAACGTTGCTCCAGTCACGAATGATGCTTCATCAGATGCTAAAAATAGTGCAGCTGATGCGATTTCATCTGGAGACCCTATTCTACCAAGTGCATTTGCACGGGATAAAATCGACCACTTTCTTTCATCATTTTTCCATTCCTTTATTATATTTGTATCAATTATTCCTGGAGCAATGGCATTTACTCGAATATTATATTTTCCGTACTCTAATGCTGCATTTTGCGTTAATAAAACTACTCCACCTTTAGAAGCATTGTATGCACTTACATATTTTCGTCCTTTTAAACCTAGTAAACTAGCTGTATTGATTATCACACCGTTGCCAGATTTTTTTAGCTCAGGAATTGCATATTTTATGCCTAAAAATACACTTTTTAGATTAATATCGATTACTTGATCCCATTCCTCTTCTGCTAAGTCTACACTTCTTACTTCGGAGTTTCCTATTCCAGCATTGTTAAACAAAATATCAATTCGACCAAAATGTTCAACTGCTCGCTTTATCAAATTTTGAATGCTTTTACTTTCGGCTACATTCGTTTTTATGAAAATAGCTTCTTGATTTTGTTGATTTATTACACCTAGTGTTTCTTCACCAGTAACTTCATTAATGTCTGCTATAACAATTTTTGCTCCCTCTTTTGCGAAACGGATAGCAGTAGCACGCCCGATTCCACTACCTCCGCCTGTAATAACTGCCACTTTATCTATTAGTCTCATTTAGATCCTCTCTCAATCTGTCATTTAATTTGAATTAACTTTTTATTGTAGAGAAGTTTTTTTCTGTAGCATGTTTTTTTAATTCTAATCTTGCTAACTGCGCTCGATGTACTTCATCTGGACCATCAGCTAATCTTAGCGTTCTGGCATTTGCCCATTGAGCAGCTAACGTATAATCATCAGATACACCTGCAGCACCAAAGGCTTGAATAGCGCGGTCAATTACGCGTAAAGCCATTGAAGGTGCGACGACTTTTATCATTGCAATTTCTGCTTTCGCCTCTTTATTACCAACAGTGTCCATCATATATGCGGCCTTTAAGGTTAGTAATCTAGCTTGCTCAATTTCGATTCTTGAATTAGCAATCCACTCTTGAACTACGCCTTGATTTGCAATTGGCTTACCAAATGCTGCTCGATTTTGAACACGCTTACACATTTCTACGAGTGCCCGTTCGGCAGCACCAATCAATCTCATACAATGGTGGATGCGACCTGGACCAAGTCTACCTTGTGCAATCGCAAATCCTTTCCCCTCTCCCCATAAAATATTACTTGCAGGAACTTTTACATTTGTAAACGTAATTTCTGCATGTCCATGCGGTGCATGATCATAACCGAATACTGGTAATACCCTTTCGATTTTTACGCCAGGTGTATTTAACGGGACTAGAATCATAGATTGCTGTTCATACTTAGATGCATCCGGGTTCGTTTTCCCCATAAATATTGCAATTTTGCATCTAGGATCCCCAGCTCCAGATGACCACCATTTTCGACCATTGATGATATAATAATCACCTTCTTTTTTGATACTCGCTTCAATATTTGTGGCATCAGAAGAAGCAACCTCAGGCTCGGTCATTGAAAAGCATGAGCGAATTTCACCGTTTAAAAGTGGTACTAACCAATTTTCCTTTTGCTCTTTCGTACCATATCTTTCTAAAACCTCCATATTCCCAGTATCTGGTGCACTACAATTAAACACTTCTGGTCCAATCATAGATCGTCCCATAATTTCGCATAATGGAGCGTATTCTAAATTCGTCAATCCTGCTCCTAAGTCACTTTCAGGTAAAAATAAATTCCATAATCCTGCTTGTTTTGCTTTTTGTTTTAATTCTTCCATAATCGGAGGTACATCACTCCACCGAGTTTCTTGGGCATTTAACTGCTGCTCATATATTCGCTCATTAGGATAAACGTAAGTTTCCATAAATTTTGTTAACTTTAATTGAAGCTCTTTACTTTTTTGCGTATATAAAAAATCCATTCAATCATCCCTTTCACAACTAGTTTTTGCCTAACAAGTTACAGTGTTTAATAGAACAATATTTAAATAGTTTCCTTTGAAAAATTGACATTAACTACGCTTTTACCATCTGTAAATATTGGTACAACATTAAAAATACTTTTCCTACTAACGAATTTTAATTCTTCTTCAAATCCATAACGAACTAACATTTTACCAACATTCGATTCCGCTAAAATCTCATTACATTTTTCTTTCAAACCTAAGTAAAAATAATGGGCAGACTTAGCTGCATCAGATAAATCAAAAGTACATGATTCATTTACTAAGCAATCAATAAAATAACCTGCTCCATAAAAGTCTTCCATATTAAATTTTCCTGAAGATCCCGAACATACTAAAATAACAGACTCATCTTTGTAGGATTGTCTTAAGTGATATGCAACTGCATTTGCATTCAAAATTGATGCAGCATATACTCTCTTTGCATTTTGAGAATTTTTTAACGCCACTGTTCCATTCGTTGTTGATAAAACGATTGACTGATCAGGAACAACTTTCTTTAAAGTTAATGGATTAGGAGCTAGAAAACCTTCAATTGTATTCCCTTCATATTCCCCTATTAATAGGTATTCTTTGTCCAAATTTTTATTTGTGAAAAGAACTGCCTCTTGTCCATTCATAACAGGTACGACCTCTTTAGCACCAAAGGCTAATGCCGCTGTAATGGTGGAAGTAGCAAGCAATACATCAAAAACGACTACTATCTTTTCATCGTTTAGTTTTTGATCATCAATTTCTTCTTTTTTCATCAAAAGATGAAG
>NZ_NTZO01000541.1 GCF_002559405.1 Bacillus sp. AFS001701
GTAAGTAAATTTCTGATCAGATTAAATATATTGAAAATTTAATATATTTAGATTTTTAATTATTATATCTATTCTTGTTTAAATATGCAATACTATGTCATTTTTTGCCAATCCCCTCCATTCAACAGGTTCATTCAAAGGATTATTAAAATAAGATTTTATATTATTAATGTATTTATAGATAACTATATTTCATTCAAAAAAATTCTAATCGAACTCTTTTTAGTAAAAATAAAAAACCGGAAACATTCGCTTTGTTTCCGGTTCTCTTACAGCTTTATTTAATTAAAATTGATAACTCTGAATACCCCTTATTCGTTTTATGAACTTCAATTACTGCAGGCATTGCATCCTTTACATCTTGCACATGAGAAATAACGCCAATTAAACGGCCAGATTTTTGAAGCTGAATAAGTGTGTCAATTGCTTTTGATAATAATTCATCATCTAGCGATCCAAATCCCTCATCTATAAATAACGTATCAATTGATACGCCACCTTTATGTGCTTGAATAATATCGGCCATACCTAATGCTAAACAAAGTGATGCATTAAACTGCTCTCCACCAGATAATGTTTTTACATCCCTAGCAAGACCCGTATAGGAATCATATACTTCCAATCCTAAACCACTTTGTTTCCTTCCTTTTTCAACTGCATCTTTTCGTTGCAATTGAAATTGGCCATTTGATAAATGATCAAGTCGGATATTTGCCGATTCAATAATTTGTTCAAAATAATCCAATAAGACATATCGCTCAAACGATATCATTTTATCATTATCGCCTTTTGTAACTTTATATAAATCCGTTAAACCTGCTAATTTTTGCTCAGTTTTTACAAAATCCTCTTGATATATTTGTAGGTCAATTTTCAATTGACTTAATCGCTTATTTAATTCTTGAATACGTATCATCTCATTAACGATCGAATCTAAATGCTGAGTAATTTCTTGTATCTTCATTTTAAGTTCGCTTACATCAACTTTTTCCATCGATTGAACTTGTTTTTCAAGCAATTCTTTTTCAGTACTTAGTCTCTGAAGATTCTCTTCAAACATTGATAAATCATTTCGATATTGATCAATCGTTCGAATATATTCAATTGCACTTATAAACTCTGATTCACCATTAAACTCGTACTCAGCAATTTTTTTATGATAAAGAATCGTTGTTGATTGAATCTCTTCCTTTAATTTTAACACTTCTTTCTCGAGATGAGTACGAGTAGTCTCTTTAACCGTCTTCTGTTCAGTTAGGTTTCTATATTCTTCTTCAATTTTTGAAATTTTAGCTTTTAATATTGCTATATTTTTTTCAATTTCATTTTTTTCCCATTGCCATTTCTCAAGTGTTCTTAAAGATTCAGGTAATTTTGATTCAATTTGTACGATCTGAATTTTTAATTCATTTAATTCATTCGTAAACTTATTCAATGCTTCAGTCTTCTCTGTATCTTTTACAATTAAATCCCTAATTAATTGTTCTTTTGTTTTTATTACATTATTAATCTTTTCGAAAGTAGCTTTTTTCTCAGTCAGATTTTTTAAGTTTGATTCATTCTCATTGAACTCATTAGCAAGAGCTTTAAGACCTTCATTTGTAAAATCAAATTGTCCATGCTCTTCAAAAAATGATTGTTCATCAATTTTTAATGAGTTTTCTTTACTTTTAATTTCCCCCTGAATAGTTGCTAGTTGAGTCTGGAATTGATTTACTTGCATTTTCAATTTTTCTGCTTCTTCTTCATTGACAGTCCCATTAAATTTAGCAAGTGATGGGTGATGGGTGTTTCCACAAACTGGACATTGCTCTTGATCTTTTAAATCTTTCGCTAAAAAAGCGGCTTTTTGCTGATGCATTTCACTTTCAATTCTGTCCAATTCATTTTTCAGCTTAAAATGGTCTAAATTTTTTATTTGATATTCATTTCGTTTTTGCTCTAATTCTTTTTTTGCAAAAAAGATTCGTTTAGCAAACCCACCTTTTAGTGAGATTTCCTTGTTAAATAAGGAGAGTTTTGCCCATTGATCATGAACACCTTCTAAATCATTTAGTTGCTGTTTTAATTGATTTAATTCTTCGTTCTCTTTCTTTAAACCATCTTGTAATGTCTTTTCTTCATTTTCAACTAATAGGATCTGCTTTGACTTGTTATGAAACGCTACTTTATGATTTTGAAATAGATCGATATCTTCTTTTAACGCTAATAAATTACTCAATTGGCTTTCTAAACTACCTAATTTTTTTTGCTCTTCAGGTAATGTAGTGACTTCTGCAGAGATTTTTTCAATTTTAAAGAGTGTTTCTTTTAAACTTTCTATTTCGAATAATAATTTATCGTTCGTTACTTGAAGTGAATTTTTTAGTTTTTCAAGTTCAGTTTTTATAGGCAATACTTTTTCAGCGTTTGCGGCTAATTTTATTTTTGCTTTTTTATCTTCTATTTCTAACTCTTGACCTTTTAACATAGTTAATAATTCAATTACTTCATGTAATCGTTCAATATTTTTATTATGGGCTTCTGCTGAAAATAGCTCTTGCTGACTAACTTCTAATTGTGATTTTTGGATTTTCTCATTTTCTTCAAGCCTTTTTAAATCATCCATTATACTTACTATATGTTCAGTCAAAATCTCATTAACAATATGAAGATTAATTTGAGAATCGTCGGCAATTTGAATTCCTTTTTCGCTTAACAATTTTTCAATCACTTCTAATTTAATAACGATTTTCTGCTTTAAATTAGTAAATTTACTTTCCATGTTTTTTCT
>NZ_NTZO01000542.1 GCF_002559405.1 Bacillus sp. AFS001701
AAATTATATAAATAATATGTTCTCGTGAGAATTTCGAAAAAATTATTAAGCCTAATAAAAAATAATTATTGATTTAAGAAAGGTTGCAATAGATTAATATCGAATAAAATAAGTTGATAATAAAAATTAGTGAAATCTTAAAACATCTTGTAAATAAAGATCTCTGATTGAAGTGTAAATCAAGTTACTTTCAAAAAAAGTTTAAGAAGACAATAAACATTAAGTATCACTACATTATTAATATTTTACATTAGTCTATCTTTAGACCAGTCCTATTTAAATTAAGAGTAAGCCTAAGAATGTAACATGAATGACTTCATTATTTAATAGATAGATTTATCCTTGTATAGTAACATTTAATTAAGGAGTTGAGGTGCTTGAGAAACAAAACTAAATACGTCTATTTAACACATAAGGTTCAAATAGAATCCACTGAAAAACTGGAAAAGCTATCCCAACTTACAGGGAAAACTAGTGCAGAATTAATCGAAAAAATGATAGAAGAAATGTATGATCTACATATAAATTCAAAGGAAAATGAAGAAGTTATTAATGAAATTCTTAACGATGAAAATTTATTTGAAGAAACTACAGATCAAGAAATAAGGGATGCAGAGTTAAGATGGCGAAACTCAAAACAAGGTATTAAAGATTTTAGTCAAAGAATGGAAGATTGGAAGAAAGAAGAAAAAAGGAAAAATGCTGAGAAAGCAAAAGAATATAAAAAGAAAATAGTTGATTGGGCTAGAGTCTGGGAAGAGTATTTAAGAAATTACTCTACTTCAATCAAGAAAAATAAAAAACATTATTTCAAGTATTTCAATCCGAATGATAGTGCTGAAGTTTGGAAGAAACAGATGAGAGAATATACAAAGCTTTGGCACCCTGATTATGCACCAGACCATGGGAATCCTCAAAAGTTTGGTGAAATGAAAGCTGAATATGATATTTTAAAGGGTAAAATTCCAACTGAAGAATATAGTTTATAAATTTATCGGTAATACATATAAAGATTCAAATGGATGCTTTCTATTTGTAAAAATAGTAAAAAGTAGTGGGACTAATATCGTTCCACTACTCACTTGACCTACTGTATTTAATCTTCTTTTGCACTATCCTCAGCAATTACTCTTAGTTCTTGATAAAAAAGGTCATGATTACATTCTGGATTTTCAGCTTGTTTATACTTGTCTACAATTTCAAGTAACTCACCAGTATCACCTTTTGCATTGATAATTTCTAATAGTTGATTCATATCGTCAGTGTATTCATCTTCTTTTTTCATTATAGACCCTCCATTCACATTTAGATGTTAATTATTATTCGCTAGCTTTATGAAAAAAATAGATCGTTTTTTGAAATATATAGACATCTAATGAAAGATTGAAGCTAGAAATTCATACAAACCCCACCATTTTAATAAAGTGTTGTTCTTGGCATTTCATACTTTTTTCAATTAATATTAAAATTTGAATTTTCTAGCGGAATAGTATAATTTGGATATAAATTATGATTACGAAAATACTATTGAATAACTATATACTGGAATAGGAGTATTCAAATCTTAATCATAAATGATTGAAAACTGGTGGGGGATTAAATATGAACTTTAACTTTAATGAAGAACATAACAGAAAAAATACAAATAGTACAAAGTGGGACTCAGTTGATCGAGTATTTGGATGTACGGATGTACTACCTTTATGGGTTGCCGATATGGATTTTGCTTGTGCACCCGGGATTGTAGAGGCTATAACGAAACGAGCACAACATCCTATTTATGGTTATGGACATATACCTGAAGAATTTTTTGAATCAGCAATGAATTGGGCTAGTAAACGTTTTAATACATCGATTAAAAGAGAATGGTTAACAAATGTACCTGGAGTGGTTCCAGCATTAAATTTAGCCATTGATGCTTTCACAAAACCTGGTGATGAAATCATCATTCAGCCACCAGTTTACTTTCCATTTTTCAGTACAATTAAAAATAATGGAAGAAACATCGTTGAAAATTCTTTAATTGAAGAAGATGGCTATTATTATATGGATTTAGAAGATCTAGAAAATAAAATTACTTCAAAAACTAAAATGATTATTCTATGTAGCCCGGCAAATCCTGTTGGAAGAGTCTGGACGAAAGAGGAATTATCAGGTTTATTCGAAATATGTAAAAAGAATAAAATTGTTGTAATAGCAGATGAAATTCATGCTGATTTAGTCTACAAGAAAGGTAGTCACATACCTTTTTATTCATTAAGTGAAGATGCAGCAAATATGAGTATTACATTTATGTCGCCAAGCAAAACATTCAATATTGCAGGTTTATTTTCGTCACTTGCTGTAATTCCAAATCAAGATTTATTTACAGAATTTTCTCATGCAATTGCTCGTGCTAGTTTAGAAAACTTAAATATTTTTGGAATTGAGGCAGTAATAGCAGCTTATAACGAAGGTGAAAAATGGCTTGATGAATTATTGATTTATTTAAAAGGGAACGCGGAGTTCATACATAATTATTTAAAAACAAATATTCCAGAAGTAAAAATGAGAGTTACAGAAGCGACGTACTTAGGGTGGCTTGATTTTAGAGGCTTAGGACTAAGAGGTGACCAATTAAACGAATTTATGATTAACGATGCTAAATTAGGTTTAAATGAAGGTCGCGGTTTTGGAATAAATGGGGATGGTTTTATGAGATTGAATTACGCTTGTACACGTAAAACATTAGAAGAAGCCATGACACGATTAGAGAATGCTGTAAAAGCTAGTAAGAAATAGAGAAGGAGATGGCATTATGACGTTAAAAATAACACCATGTATTGTTATGAGTGGGAATGCTAAAGAAGCGGTACATTTTTATGAAAAAGAACTTGAAGCAGAGGTTCTTAATATACAAACATACGGTGAAATGCCAATACCTTGTCCAGAAGCATTAAAAAATAGTGTTGCAAATGCAATTTTAAAAATCGGAGAAAGTGACCTTATGTTATTCGATGCGCCGATTCAATCGAATCCGATTATGGACAAAGATTTTCAACAAAATACACCTAATTATGAACATAAAAAAGTAGAAGTCACGATAAATCTTTCAATCGATAGTGTAGAAAAAACAAAGCGCATTTTTAATTCATTACAACAAGATGGACATGTTATTGCCCCGTTAGAAGCAGTACCATTTAGTCCCGCATTCGGAACAGTTACTGACAAGTTCGGCGTTACATTTATATTAATAACTCAAAAGTAAAAATACACATAATTTATTAGTTTGAAAGCAAAAATGGGGAGATTAGATGGATAAAATAAATGTTGAATTAGTAAAACAATTAATTAATGAACAATTTCCAATTTGGTCTCAATTAGAAATAAAGCCTGTAGAATTAAGTGGCAACGATAATAGAACGTTCCATTTAGGGGATAAGATGAGTGTAAGATTACCAAGCGCAGAATGCTACGTTCCTCAAGTTGAAAAAGAGCAAAAATGGTTACCTATTTTAGCGAATAAACTAAGTTTACCAGTTTCAAAACCACTAGCCAAAGGAAGTCCTAGTAAATACTTTCCTTGGCCATGGACGATCAATGAATGGATTGCTGGCGAATCTTTAAATAAAGAAAATATAAGTGATTTAAGTCAATTTGCAAAGGATTTAGGGCAATTTTTAAAGGAGTTCCAATCAATTGAGGCTCATGGAGGGCCGATTGCAGGAAAGCATAATTTCTTTAGAGGTGGAAGCTTGGCTGTTTACGACCAAGAAACTAGAGCTTCAATAGACCAAACGAAAGAGTTTTTTAACAAAGATTTACTAACAGAAATTTGGGAAACAGCTCTAAGCTCCAAATGGGAGAATGAACCAGTATGGGTGCATGGCGATATTGCACCTGGAAACTTACTTGTTAAAAATGGAAAGCTATTTGCAGTCATTGATTTTGGAATCCTTGGAGTAGGTGATCCATCATGTGATGTCGCAATGGCATGGACATTTTTCGATAATGATAGTAGAAATGTTTTTAAAAACAGTTTAAACTTTGATGAAAATACTTGGAATAGAGCGAGAGGTTGGGCTCTATGGAAGGCTTTAAATACATTTAATGCAAATAAAGATATTGCTGCATCAATTAGAGAAGAATCATTTAATACGATAAATGTCATCATGAATGATTTTACATCTTAATTAGATGAAAAATTTACGAGTTGCTTTAATAGTGACTCGTTTTTTTCTTTGTACTAAAGTGAGTGTGCAAATAAAAAAGCTCAA
>NZ_NTZO01000543.1 GCF_002559405.1 Bacillus sp. AFS001701
AATAATTAATATTTGCATTAAATGTTCTCTTGCAATATTTGCTTTATCGTCAATTTGATTAGGAGTATGGAAGTAAATTTCCAAATCTTCATGTAATAGCTGATAATTGTTTATGATCTCATTTAATACTTCATTAATATTTGTTGGAGCATACTGTTCAATCTTTTCGCTATTTTTCTCTAGCTTCGTCAACTGTAGAAGCTCATTCGTTAAAATAATCATTCTGTTTGTTTCATTAATACATGTATTTAATGAGTTTTCTAAAACAGCTTCGTCTTTTTTCCCCCAGCGATTAACTAGTGATAAGTGACCATGAATGATTGCTAAAGGTGTTCTTAGTTCATGAGAAGCATCTTCAACAAATCGCTTTTGTCTTGTAATTGAAGCCTCTAACTCATCCATCATTTTGTTAAAAAGTAGACCGAGTTCAGATAGCTCATCTTTTGTTTCTCCGACAAAAACTCGCTCTTTTAATTGATTATTTTTTATTTTAATCATTGTTTGATTTAAATTTTTAATAGGATTTACTATTTTTTTAGATAAGAAATAAC
>NZ_NTZO01000544.1 GCF_002559405.1 Bacillus sp. AFS001701
CTAATTTATAGTTTATTAATTAGAAATAAGAGGAAACCTTATATTTAAAAAGGTTTTTCTTATTCCCTTTATTTTTTAAATATAAATTAGAAAGGAACTATTTGAATGCAAGAACAGATCGATGAATTAACTTTAATGTTATTATATTTAACAGCATTTGAAGAAAACACAGTATTAGGTGAAACTACACTCAGAAGTTGGAAAGGATATCCTTTCGATACATTAAATAAGTTATCGAATAATAATCTCTTATTTTTTAGTAATCGTGCTAAATCAGTTTACTTAACAGAAGAAGGAATTGAATTAGCTAACAAATTATTGCAGAAATATACTATTCAAAAATGAAAATTAAGCTTTATTTAAGTCACTTTTTTTAAAACTACATAAATCGAGATCAAGGCTATTCACAATGATTATCACATTGTATCAAGTAATCATTCTTTAAAATATCCGTTGCTTTCTTTATATTTGATACGGTTAAAAAAAGACTATCTTTTTCTCCTATAAAGAATGATTTCACACCAACCTTACACCATAAACTACCGTAAATTTTACTAAATACTCCTGGAATACCAGGGGGAATATTTAATAGAGCAAAAATAGTTTCTTCTTTAAATTTCACATTAAATGATTCAAGTACTTCTCTAACTACTTTTAGATTCTGCTTATTTTGCGATTCAGTTGTACCAGGAACGAGTCTAACGAAATTATTATTTTCACCATTTTTTGTCAGTAAAATCCCAACAATATTTACTGAATCGTTAGCAATATCTTTTAAAACACAACTTAAAGTTTCATCATTTACTATAAAAGTAAATTGAGTTCTATATTCAAGATCGAATTGTAACTGATCGACTTTACGTCCTTTAAAACGATTCAAATTCTCCACACCCTTAATTTTCTGTTTTTATTAAAGTATGTGAAAAAAAATAAAATGTTTTGGTTGAAGATTAATCTTTCTCTTCTTCTTACTTCCCCTAATCTCCATTTAAAGAAACCCCTTAAAATAAACAGCCTTAAATTTTAATCTGTCTATTCTAAGGGGAAATATTAATCTATTATTTTAACTCTAACCTAAGGTGTAAATGTGATTATATTCATATCTCTATTAACTAAAAAGAAATTAGGAGGTAAAAAAATGAATCAGTTTAAGTTTCCTAAAGATTTTTTATGGGGTGGCGCTACTGCTGCTAATCAAATGGAAGGCGGATTTTATGAAGGAAATAAAGGTTTAAATATTGCCGATGTTCTTCCAGGCGGAAAGGAAAGACTGAACATTTTACTGTCACCTGGCTTTAATTTTGAGATTGATCGTTCAAAGTATAATTATCCTAACCACGAAGGAATCGACTTCTATCACCGATATAAAGAAGATATTGCTTTATTTGCGGAAATGGGTTTTAAAGTTTTCCGAATGTCAATTGCTTGGACAAGAATCTTTCCAAATGGAAATGAATTAGAAGCAAATGAAGAAGGATTGGCTTTCTATGACCGTGTTTTTGACGAACTTCACAAACATGGCATTGAACCAGTAGTTACAATTTCACACTATGAAATGCCAGTAAATCTTGTAAAACAATATGGCGGTTGGAGAAATCGAGAAGTAGTAACCTTCTTTGAAAGATATGTGAACGCAATCTTCAATCGTTATAAAAACAAAGTAAAATATTGGATGACTTTTAATGAAATTAATAGTGGATTAATTATGCCAATTATGGGTCTTGGTTTTTCGATCAAAGAAGAAAAAAATAAATACCAACCAACATTCCAGGCGTTTCATCATCAATTTGTTGCAAGTAGTATTGCTGTCAAAGCATGTCATGAAATCATTCCAGATTCTCAAATTGGATGTATGATTTTATATGCACCGGTTTATTCATTTGATTCGAATCCTAACAACGTAATGTATGCCCTTGAAGAAGAGCGCTTTTTTAATTACTTCTGTGCAGACGTTCAGGTTCGTGGCGAATATCCGTCATTTATTAATCGCTTCTTTAAAGAAAACAATATTAATATTGAAATGCAAGATGGGGATCTAGAATTAATTAAAAAAGGCACTGTTGACTATATTGGCTTCAGTTATTATATGTCTAGAACAGAGAAAAAAGATAAATCATACTTAGAAAGCTCACAAGGAAATCTGATTGGCGGAGTTAAAAATCCTTTCCTAAAAGCAAGTGACTGGGGCTGGGAAATTGACCCAGTAGGTTTACGAATTAGTTTAAATCAATTGTATGACCGTTACCAAGTACCGTTATTTGTTGTAGAAAACGGCCTAGGTGCATATGACAAAGTCGAAGAAGATGGATCAATTAATGATTATTATCGAATTGATTATTTACGTGAGCATATTAATGCTATGGGAGAAGCAATTCAAGATGGCGTAGAATTGATGGGTTATACTAGCTGGGGTTGTATTGATCTTGTTAGTGCATCATCAGGTGAGTTCTCAAAACGTTATGGTTTCATTTATGTCGATAAACATGACGACGGTAGTGGCACATTAGAACGAAAGAAGAAAAAATCATTTTTCTGGTACAAAGACGTAATTGCTTCAAATGGAGAAAAGCTATAATTAAAACAGAAAGGAACTTCAGCTAAACTGAAGTTCCTTTCTTCATATTATTGAATTCTAACCCTTATTCATTTTCTATTCTCACCATTAATTTACCATCTTTATAAATTGTTAAGTAAACCGTATCACCGACTTTCAAGGAAGGGTGAGAATTTTTATCTATTATTTCTTTGTCAATAAATCCGTATTTCTCAGAATCATCACAAACTATTTGATACTGATTTTTATTATTTGTTTTTGGAAGATCGATAACTTCACAAACA
This sequence comes from Bacillus sp. AFS001701, assembly GCF_002559405.1. Lineage (GTDB taxonomy): Bacteria > Bacillota > Bacilli > Bacillales > Bacillaceae_G > Gottfriedia. Next base: position 2,839 of record NZ_NTZO01000544.1, read on the forward strand.
TTAGTTTTTAAATTTGAATCTACGTTCATTAATTCTTGTTTATTAACTAGTGTAATTATTCTTTGTGATTTAGGAATTTTGATAATAATGGGATGTGCTTTAGCGTGATTAAAATTAATAATAGAAATAGATATGATAATTCCGAGGGTTATTACAAAGGTACCTAAAATTATTCCTGTTGTCTTCAATTTTTCAATTTTATCTCTCTCCAAATTAAAGTACACCTCATCTTTTTAGTATCTATATTCCCTAAAAATAGATGAAATCCTTCTTTCAATTTTATGCAATAAAAAAGGCTTTTTACATCGTTAAATGTAAAAAGCCTTTACCTTTTATAATGATTTTAAACGTTCAATTCGTTTTTCTAGTGGTGGATGCGTTGAGAATAATCTTGCGAATTTCTCTTTTCCGCTAATTTTAAAAGCTGCAATCGATTTTTGACGATCATCTACTAATCTAATATTTCGACTTAATGATTCTAAAGCATGAATCATGTTATCTTTTCCACCAAGTTCTGCCGCATACCTGTCTGCCTTAAACTCTCTTTTTCTTGAATGCCAGAAAATAATCGGACTACTTAAAATACTAAATATAATCTCGAATACTACTGAACAAAGAAAATAAACTACATAAGATAACTCTTCTCTTACAAAATTAGAAACTATTTTTGCAACTAAACGGGAGAAGAAAATAACAAAAGTGTTAATTATACCTTGTAATAATGTTGTAGTAACCATATCTCCATTTTTTATATGAGCAATTTCGTGTGCTAAAACTCCACTAATTGCTGGACGATCCATTGTCTCAATCATTCCACTAGAAACAGCTACTAAAGATCGTCTTTTACTAGGTCCTGTAGCAAAAGCATTAACTTCAACCGAATCATATACGCCCACCTGTGGCATCTTCTTTAAACCAGCAAGTTTTGCTAAACGATAAGTCTCTTCTAATACAAAATTTAATCGATCAATTTGTGGAGAACGAGGATCAATTAATTTTATACCCATTACCCATTTGGCCATTATACGAGAGAATAATAATGAAATGATCGCTCCACTAAAACCTGCAATTACACTAAATGCAAGCAGTGCCCAATATCCCCCATTACTAATATAACGTGGTACGCCTAATAATGTTGTAATCGTTGTAATTGTAATTAACACTAAAATATTAACAAAAATAAAGAAAGAAATACGTTTAAACAAAATCGTTCCTCCCTAACTAATTACTTGAAAGACTATGATATTTAACTTTTATTCTTAAATATAGAGTCTAATTTCTTATACAATCCAAGAACACAATTAATTTCTTAAACTTATATTCATTCTACTATATAAATCGAAATTTGTTATATTAGATTTCTCAAATTTTATGACTTATGAAAGTTTGCTAGATTTTCTCCAAATTAAAGTAAAGAATAGGATTAAGATCCCTACTGATAATCCAATAAATTGATCTGATAAAAATTTACCCGTTTTAATGAAATGAATGATAAAAGTCCCACCAAAAATAATGATGATTAGTAATGATAGTTGGAGCATATAATGATTAATTTTCATTTTTTCACCTCCACTACTTTAAATATACCATTTCCCTTTTTTAAGTCATTAGTATTACATTTCGATTTTTCTTCTCTAATCATACAAACCAAAAGAACTATAAAAATTCATTACAAATATCATCTTCTATCGTTATTTTAAGCATATTTAAAAAAAATGACAAATGGACAACTTCTACAATCATAGGATTAATTGATTAAGACTTTGAAAAAATGATTCGGGAGGGACGGTATTGATTAGAAAATGGCTTGCTGTTTTAATTTTAACCTGTCTTATGTTTGTGGGAATTGGTATTAAACCTAGCCAGGCTGCTACATCTCAATTCATTATAATTAATAAATCAACGAATCAACTAGCTTATTATGAAAATGGTAAACTCTACAAAGTTTTTAAAGTAGCCACTGGTAAAAGTCCAACTCTGACGCCTGAAGGTAAGTTTAAAATTGTAAATAAGATTGTGAATAGACCTTACTATACAGGTCATATTCCTGGCGGGGATCCAAGAAATCCACTTGGAAACCGTTGGCTTGGATTAAATGCTCGTGGTACATGGGGAACTACATATGCCATCCACGGTAACAATAACCCAAGTTCGATTGGAAAATACGTTAGTCATGGCTGTGTTAGAATGTATGATAATGAAGTAGAGTGGCTCTTTAATAGAGTAAAATTGAGCACACCTGTAGTCATTACAACTTCAAGTAAATCATTTGACTCAATTGCAAATGCAAATGGATACAAAGTAACAAGTAGTAGTGGTGGTTCAAATGCCGTTATCCCAACCGGAACTGTATTAAAAAAGGGAAATCGTGGGGCTACAGTTAAAAAGCTTCAACAAAAGCTTACATCACTCGGATACAGTACAAAAGGTATCGATGGTATATTTGGAAACAATACAGATCAAGCCGTGCGCAAATTTCAAAAAGACCGGCATTTAAAAGTAGACGGAATTGTAGGACCTGCTACAATTAAAGCACTTGGCGGTTTATAAGTTCGCCTATTAATAGAGGATCTTCCTCTATTTTTTTTATTTCTAGTAATCTTTTTGCTCTACAACCTAAACTTTATTTATTTTTAACCAATTTACAATTTGTTCCATTAGCTCCAATTAATTTCGTTGGATCATCTTTAATCTAGAAGAAACTTAACTTTTCGATATAATTGCTATATTCTCTTTAATATTAAAAGCCCTCTATAAATTAAACAAAACTAGGTAAAATTTGAATAAGTGCTAATATAAGATTTTATTAATTCTCTATATGTAAAAATTTATTAACGATTATTCGAGTGTAAAATTTCCATATTAAAAAGACTACCTAAGCAGCCTTTTAATATAATCATAATCATACACTATTTTTTTCATCTTCAAATTCAAGCTTAAAATAATTCACAACACGACTATAAAATGGATATATAATTCCAATTATAATAAGAAACCAACCTATATTTGTGAGATATCTTGGACCAGAAAAATTAGAAAAGTAGGTTAATGTTACAATTAATAATCCAAACAAAAT
>NZ_NTZO01000082.1 GCF_002559405.1 Bacillus sp. AFS001701
AAATGCCGATGTAGGGAGTCAGATAGCAGCGTAGTACCTATGAAGTTGGGTAATGCCGATAGAGGAAAGGCTGCTACCAAAGTATTACCCTTAATAGGGGCACATTTACTACATACAGAGGTAGAATAAATGGAAACAAAACTATTAAGGATAGCAGAATAGTAAAGTCTGATAGAAATTAGATGAGTTCTGTGAATGATAAGTTGGAGGAGCCGTGTGCGTTAATAGCGCAAGCACGGTTCTGGGAGGGTTGCGCCTTGCAAGTTCAAGGAATACATGCGACTTGAGATAGTCGTCTAGATAATGCTTAGCCAGCAGTCTTGTACCGAGTCTTGCGTGGTGCGCGGTAACGTTCACTGCGAAGCGTAGACAGGAAGATGGCAGGCCGGAATAAAGTGAAGAGGATAATTAATCCCGAAATTGAACGTGATGTGGAGTAGCCGACCTTTTCTCTCTACAGGGAAGGCAATAATGAAATAACCGTTAAAGGCAAGGTCATTCTCATTACTCCCGGGATTCGTACCTACGGCATGTCATCAATGGATTCCTTGGGAACAAGGGAGATCCAATAAACTTCTACAGTATGTAGATAAGAATTCAACAAGCCTATAAAGTAAGGAGAATTTGATGGTTTATTGGAAGTCTTACTAACTGATAGTACTCTGAGATAGGGAAAGCCTATTACATGGGGAAGCGGTTAGCAGAAGTTGAATCAATCTAAGGAAACATGAGCTTCATTCAATGGAAGATTTCGGTCCTTAATTCAAAGTAAGGAAAAACCAATCATGACAACAGGATTAGAAAGAATAGCAGTAAAAGCTCGACAGGATACAAAACTACAATTTACATCATTAGCACATCACATTACAAAAGAGCTGATATGGACTAGCTTAAACCATATGCCAAAGAACACTTCACCTGGTATCGATGGAATCACAAGAGATATGGCTATAATTGAGTTTGAAAAATGGGTTGAAGATATGATGAATTCAATTCATAGATTCGGTTATAAACCTCCAGCAGTAAGAAGAGTTTGGATACCAAAGCCGGGAAAAGTTGAAAAACGACCTATAGGAGTACCTTCGGTAGCAGATAGAGCGCTACAAAGAAGCACTGCAACGGTACTCTCAACAATTTATGAACAAGACTTTTTAAACTGTTCATTTGGGGGTAGGCCAAACAGAGGAGCGCATAATGCCTTAGCTACGCTCAATGAAACAATTTCAGGAAAGAAAGTTAGCTGGGTGCTAGAAGCTGACCTCAAGAACTTCTTTGGAACTTTAAACCATGATTGGGTGATTAAATTCGTACAACATCGAATTGGAGACCCTAGGATTATAAGTCTAATCAAAAGATGGTTAAAAGCTGGTGTAATGGAAGGTAAGGATACATATGTCAGTGAAACAGGGACACCGCAAGGTGGTTCGATAAGTGTACTGTTAAGCAATATTTACCTACACTACGTTTTGGATTTATGGTTTGAAAGAGCGATAAAACCAAGACTCAAAGGTGAGGCATATCTAATAAGGTATATTGACGATTTTGTAGTGTGTTTCCAATTTCGTTCAGATGCGTTAAGGTTTGGAGAAGTTCTTAAGAAAAGATTAACGAAATTCTCATTAGAACTTGAGCCTAATAAGACTAGATTAGTAGAGTTTGGACGATTTGCCAGTAAACATGCCAAACAAAAAGGAAGCAAATTGGAAACCATTTACTTCCTAGGTTTTACACATTATTGTACTAGAAACCGTAAAGGTAATTTTATGGTAGGTAGAAAAACTGAAAAGACTAGATTTAAGCGAAGCGTTAATAAAATACAGGAAACTCTCCGGATCATCAGGCATTGGTCAATAAAAGACCAAACTGAAAAGCTAAATCAAATTCTTAGAGGTCATTATAACTACTATGGAATAGCTGGTAATCTTTGGACAATAACTAAAATCTATAAAATAACAGAACGTTACTGGAGAAAAATGTTAAGTAGTAGAAGTCAAAAGAGTTATATAACTTGGGAGAAATTTAACCAGATTAAATCGATTTTTCCTTTAGAGCGACCTAAGCTTTCAATTCCATTTTCGGAATTGAAGATGTACGCAAAACTGTGAAGCAATTTCTGAAGAGCCCGGTGCGGGAAATCTGCACGCCGGGTTCTGTGGGGGTCTGGGTCGCTAATTGAGCGACCCTTCTACCCGGAGATGGAGTTCGCTTTACAGTAAGGTAAAAAGATTCCTTTCTACTCGACTAGTTACATAAAGTCTAGTTCAACAGTACTGATAAAAGCTGTTTATAACTAATTGAATCACTAATCAGCTTTTTTCATTTATACTAAAAGAATGTTGAGCAAAAAGGGGGGCATCTAGTGAAACTGTACACTTTTCAAAGGCCAGCTTGGTGGACTGCCTGTCGTCAAAATGGTTATTATGTAGCTGATACTTCGTTTATTTTCGATGAGTCGATGAAAGCTCCGTATAACTGGATGCTCGAACAGTACAAGAAACGTATCCATCAAACGAGTGCATCTGCACTGATATGGGTATGGAAAGAAATTCCTGAAGGGTACCGTGACGGTGCCACAGACTGGGACATTGAAGAAGGTTATAAAGAAAATTATTTATTTGTCTTCGAGCATAGCGAAAAAGACGTGCTGTGGAGTTGTTATAATGCGTGGCATGTTCCACTGAACGATGGCAGATTAACATCAGCGGATGAAGAAACATACGAAGACACCCTCCCTAAACGATATGGTTGGGAACGAGTATTTGATTTTAATTGGTTAATAAAACATGAGTATAGTGATGGGGCAACAAAGCAAGGTGTCATTGACTACTTTACCGAGGACGAACTTTGTGCGGTCTATCGCTTTAACGAAACATTAAATACCTGGGATTTACTTCAAGGTAAATCCGTGAAACTCATTTGGGCTTAAAAGGTAAAAAACCTTATACAACTTAACCAGCTAATAGTTTAAGATCATGAGTTGCTTCGGTGACTCTTTTTTTGTTCCATTAAATTGCATTTTAGTTCAATGAGAAAGGTTAAAAAAAGTGAAAGGTTAGAAAAATGGAGTATTTAAAAATGTTAAAATGTGTTTCTCTACGTCCGCTAAATTCATCAGATATCGTATAAAATCGAACCTTATTACAAATAATTAAATAATATTTCTATATTCTTAAGGGGTAAATTAATGAGTGATTTTATAAAAGAAATTCAAACCAAGTTTTCCAATCACGACGATTTTTTTATCGAAGAAGAGTTAGTAGATAATACAGTAATCTATCTTTTTGGATTTAATACACTAATAGATTTAACCAAGTCTAAATTATATGTTCAACAAATGGCAGCTTCGTCTATTTCAATAAAAGCACTTTTCATAAATCTTAGTGGGCAGATTAACGTTAATACAGAACTTATAATTAATGCCATATTAGAAGGTAATTTAGTAATCCTTTCACAAGATGGTGAACAGAATGCCATCGTTGACCCTATGGTCCAAAATCTGAGGAGTAGTATTGCAGAGCCCAAAAATGAAAGTCCTATTTATTCCTCTTTGGATGCCTTTGGAGAGGATATTAATACGAACGTTGGAATGATCAGAAAAAGGCTGAGCACTGAACGTCTGTGCCACTGTTCCTATCAAGTTGGAGTGTTGGAGAAGCGTAAACTGTCAATGCTCTATATTGAAGGAGGAGCCCCTAATGCTCTTATTGAAAAAGTCAACCAGCAGTTTAAAAAAATTAAATCAGATATTGAAACGATTGATGATCTTAACAAGGAATTTGGACAACGTAGATTGAGTCCTGTCAGTCATCTATTCGCTACGGAGCTTCCGATTCAAGCCATCCACTCCTTAAAAAAGAACAGAATTGTGATTTTTTTAGATAATTGTCCATTCGCGCTTGTTTTTCCTCATCTACTTTGGGATATGTTAATTAGTGTAAACGATCGCAATTTCCCTTATGTACTTTCTTCTTTGCTTAGAATTTTTAGAGTAATAGGTGCTATCGCCACGTTAATACTTCCTGCTTTATATGTTGCATTGGTGTCAGTTAATCCTGAAGTATTTAAAACGGATCTTGCACTGTTTGTCGCAAAAAGTAGGGAAGGCATTCCTTTATCGGCTTTTCTTGAGGCTATTGCGATGGTCGTTTTAGTGGATTTAATACTAGAAGCGATTGTGAGGCTCCCTAAGAGCGTTGGCCCAGCTATTACAATGGTAGGAGGAGTCATACTCGGACAGGCGATTGTTGAAGCAAAATTAGTAAGTAATTTGTTAGTTATTGTGATTACTGCTGTTGTAATTGCAAGCTCTGCAGTAATTGGAATGCAAAACTCTTTATACATCCGTTTACTAAAATACCCCATTTTAATATTAGCATCTATTTTTGGGATTTTAGGTGTATGTATTGGTTTCATTTTCACAGTAATATATTTGGCAAGTTTAACTTCCAACGATATTCCTTACATAACGTTTCATATTGAACAAAAAGGAGATACAAAGTGACAAATCGGATTCAAATTGGATTAGTTTTCATTATCATAAATTTTAGTTTTGGCTATTTGGTCTTTCCTAATCTTATTTATATGTTAGCGAAAACAGCTCATTGGGAAGTGGTTATTTGTCAGGGGTTTCTACAATTGATATTACTTTGGATTTACATAAAAGGTTTAAATTATTTTCCCGAAAGTGATGTCATTGATATATATTTGAAAATGGGGAAATGGGTTGCAATGCTTATTCTTACGCCTTTTGTAATCAGTCTGGTTGCGCTCGTTGCACTCAATATTCGGCTGCACACGGAAGTCATTATTTCTATTTTTTTGCCTCGGACCCCTTATTGGTCTATTATGATACTGTTTTTTTTCATTTCGATATATACAGCTATAAAAGGATTAGGTACAATTTTACGTTCCTCGATTATTATTTTCTTTATTGTTATTCCTTTAGTTTTATTTAACATTTTTACCTCTGTTGTAAATTTTGATATACATAATGTTACGCCAGGGTGGAATTCACCTCACAAGTTTTTGTTCAATATAAAATTTTTCTATCTTCTGGGATTTTCGTCTTTTTTATTTTTGGGGTTTATTTCTACAGACAAAAAATGGAGATTCCGTCAACTTTTTATTGCATGCGTTAGTGTGACGCTATTTTTTCTATCTGTAGTGTATGTACCGCTCTTTATATTTGGACAAGAAACGGTCGTTACGCTGACCAGTCCTTTTTATGAAGCAATGGATTCAGTAGACATAAGCTGGTTTTCGTTCAACAGACAGGCTGTATTCTTCGGTTTATCGTTAGTGTGTTTAGTGATATTGGCTAATGCTATTTTGCTTTGGATGGTCGGACAAATCCTGAGGAAATTGTTTAATTGCCGGATAGTGTATTCTTCTTATTGGATTATTGCTTTTTCAGTTATCGCATTTATTTTAGTTTTATTTGTTCCAAACAAATCTTTGATTGAAAAATACTTTCTGTGGAGTACATGTGCTCAAGCTTATTTTATAATTATTATTCCAATAACCATTTTTATCTATGGTTTCTTAACGAAACGAGGCGTTTTTGTCTATGAAAAATAATAAAAGATTTAAATTGTTTTTTGTATTCATGTCAGTAATTTTTCTCTGCGGCTGTTGGGATATTAAAGATATTAATAAGCGTTCCCTTCCTTTAGTCATGGGTATTTCTAAGGACGATGTTGAAGAGTATAAATTAGCATTGCAAATCCCTGTATTTGAAAATGAAAATCAAATATCGAAAGTCGTAACAGGAAAAGGCGAAACAGTCGCAAGTGCACTTGGACAAATTCGTACAAATTCTGAAGATGCCGTTGATTACTCACAAATTCGATTAATTGTTATTCAAAGTAATTTGGCACATAACCAACAGGAATTTAATGAGCTTATAAAGTTCTTAATGGTTTCTGAAGAAGTTCCATCAAGAGCGTTAGTGGCCATCTCAGATGAGAATGTTGAGGATATATTAGCAAACATAAACGAAAAATTAGGTGTTCAAGCTACCTCTATTTACGATTTTTTTAATAAAGGTACTGGCTGGGCACCGGAGATCTTTAGTATCCCTATTTGGGAATTGTATCGAAGCCAATTTTTAAATTCTAAAGATATCGCTATTCCGGTTGTTCGTTCTGGAAAAGATACTGTCTTAGTCTTTGAGGGTTCAGATATTTTGAAGAAAGGAAAAAAAATAGTTGAAAGAATCAGCCCGCAAGAGAGTCAATTAATTAACGTGTTTCAAAGTAAAAGTGAAAAAGGAAATATAGAGAGCTTGGGATTTGCTAGTATTATGGTAATTAACAGTTCCATCCAAAAAAAAGCATCGATGAGAAATAATGAACCGTCTGTGGCAAGCAACTTGAATTTAAGTATATATATTTTAGAAAGAGAAGAAGGTATTACAGATAAAAGAATTAAAAAAGAACTTGAAAAGCTTATTGAAGAGAGATTTTACCAAATACTTAAGAAAACCAAAGGAAAGCATACAGATATATTTGGATTTGGGCAACAATTTCAACATTTGGTTTCTTACCATGAATTAAAAGATTGGAGGAATGAATATTATCCCATATTAAAAGTGAATTTTAAGGTCCATGCTAATACGGAGTAATTGCTATGAATTTCGGATACTCTAAAAAATTTCGTTCTATTTATAAAAATACTTCCTTAGAATTTTATTTAGCGAAGTAACTTTCTAATAAAAATTTGAACATTTCAGCAGGGTTTGGTGGTGTTGAGCTAGGTTTTAAATTTAAATGGTAAAATAAGGTTCCCAGATTATAGTTGCCTCGATTTTTTCTCCTATAGCGGGAATTGTTTAGATAATATTATATTCTTCAATTTTTTTTCACAAGATCATCTATCTCAAGCTTTAATTTTGATAGATGCTCTTTATATTGGAGGCTCATCTTACCAGCATTTCAACATTTGATACTTTATCATTAATTTAACCTCTTAAAATGCACCATTTTATAGGTTGTCAGCGTAACTTGTGTACTATTTTCTGTAGAATTAGTCCATTAGTGGTGCATTATTTAGAAAGTCAGCGTAACTTGTATACTAATTTCTAAAGAATTGGTCCATTAGTGGTGCATTTAGAAAGAAAGTCAGCGTAACTTGTGTACCTAGTATAACATTGATATATCGACAGTTTTTTACTTTTCATGAGCTAATTTTTTAAAAAAACACAACGTTCTCTCAGTAGTGCTGTTGAAAAAACAGCGGAACCTGTGTATGAAAAATGCACCACGAACACGTTGGTATCAGCGAAACCTGTTTAGTATTTTTTTAGAGAGAATCCCTGAAACGATTGATAGGACAGGATTTCTTCCGTTTATATAAAAATTGTCTTTTATTAAAATTGGTTCATTTTCTGATATTTTGGTGCAAAATCTCAGCGGAACCTGTATAGAAAAAATCTTTTCAACTTTTTCTAAACCTCTTGTGGCTCTAAGCTTCAAGGGGTTTATTTTTTTTGGTGCATTTTGCTTAGAGAGCACCCTTTTTCAAAAAACGATTTCGATATACTTATTTCAACAAATTATCCTAGCATTCTTATCTATTTAAAGGAGGTGTACGAAATGGAAGTACATGAATTAGAAAACGAAATAAGAAGTGTCATTTCACCAGTTGAAATCATGCAATTCATGACCCATAACACCCTTTATCTATATAAGAAAAAGGGTTCTCGTGCACCATTTGATAGAGTTGTAGCTTACGAGAAAGCCCTGAAGAATGATCCGTACCGTAAAGGTTGTGTTTTCGTGTCACCTTCCAAAGAAGACCTTATTGAAGGGAAAGGATACGTTGTTACTTCTTATGAAGCGTTGCAAGACCGGTATCAACAACTATCACACTGGACACCGAACACGTACCGCGGTGGTACCTATTACGATTTCAAGAATCGAGTGATTAAGGGGCACACACGTGAAAATCTTAAGCAGATCAATGTCATTGGGTTTGATATCGACACAAAAAAAGTCGATTTGTATGCCCTTTATTTAGGATGTGAAGAATTAGGATTACCTCGTCCAAATCTCCTCCTGGAAACGCCAAGGGGATTTCAATCTTTTTTTGTCCTGGACACTCCTTTTTATATACATAAAAACAATAATTACAAGGCACTCCGAGTAGCAGAACGTTTATCAGAAAACATAAGGAAGGCGTTAAGTAAATATGTTCCAATCGATACAGGGTGTGTACCGTTTGGATTTTATCGGTTACCAAGAGAGGATAATACGCTTGATTTTTATGCAGAGCCGGCAAATACTAATCAACTACTTTCATGGTCGCAACAGTTTGAAAAAGAAGAAAAAAGGACCTTCTTGCGTGTTGTTTACAATAAGTATACTTCAGCATTCGATCAAACGTCCTCAGACTGGTATCATGCTTTAATCCGTACAACAGATATTGAAAAAGGCCACCATGGTGCTAGTCGTAATAACGCTCTTTTGACGATGGCTATTGCGAATTATGCTAGTGAAAAATCGTTTGAAGAGGCGTATGATGAACTAGATCAATTTAACAGCAATTTAGCGCAGCCTTTATCAAAAAGTGAATTTGAGCGTACATTAAAAAGTGCATATTCTGGTAAGTATAAAGGAGCAAAACGTTCTTATGTTGAGGGGTTACTTGAATTATGGACAGATGGACAAGCTAAGTTTTCAGGAAGAGAAGGCTGGTATAAGTTTAAAAAACCCCGTGAGGAAAGAGTACGTTCTCATTATAACGAATGGGAAGTAGATATCCTTGCCTATTTAGAAGCTCAAACAAGTCCCGAAAAGCCATTTTTAGAGGGCTCTTTAAAGATGCTTGCAGAATCCTTTGGAATGGCAGTATCCTCCCTAAAGGAAGTTCTGAAGCACTCTAGTAAACTAAAAAAATATACAATTGGTCAAGGGCGTGGCGCGATCACGAAAGTGGCAAGCCAATCTATGCTCTTTAAAAGATTGTTGCTATTACGTAAAGAGCACGTGAAAAATGCACAATTAACATTTGCTGAGCTTTTTCCTGAACTAAAACAGTTTAAACATTCACTGGCCATCTCGTCTGTAGAAGTTGATCTGCTTTGGGATGAACTGAATCTAATTTATCGTACCGGAGCATCTCCACCAACTCAAAATACCGGTTAGAATTAATAAGCCAGTCTGCCATTACATATCTATATTCTCCTTTGTTGGGTTTTGGCGAAGCGTAGTTAATTTGGTTTAAGTATTTAGGGGGTTCTTTGGTTAATTAAATATGAGAGATTCTTGATCTGGGTAAAATATTTATATATAGTTTCTTTTTGATAAGGTTCTACGTGGAGAGTATTTGCTGTTTTTATTTAAGCTGATGAAGCCTAGCTAATGAAAATAGTAGTGGTTCAGTAAATGAAATTTTTAGATATAAATGCGATTTTGGTGATAACTATGCATTTTCTTATGCATTCTTATTTTGATTGTTAGAAAAGAAATAGTGGAATACAATATCATGACTTTTATACTGGTATAAAGTGTTTGACAATATTAAAACGAAAAAAACAGAGAAATGTAAGTAATTTTTTTAAGATCTGTGGGAATTAATGTAGGGAGAATGGAAATTTATAGGAGGTTCTTCTTACTTAAAATTTCATTAAATAGGCATACTGAACGAATTTGCTTGATTGGAATTGCTAAACAGATGTACGTATTGTACACTGTTGAGAAGTTAGAATTTTCGCAATTTATATAGACTTTAATACGTAATCCATAAGAAAATCAATGGTTGTTTTCTTTATGGTAGTGTATTGAGGTCTTTTCCACTCATACAAAGGCAGGATTGGCTCCTGTTTATATTCGTAACCAGCAGAAGACCTCGCCTATANNCGAGGTCTTCTGCTACTCTATAAAGCCGGAGCCAATCCAAATATGAGTGAAGTGCTATAAAAGTTAGTTTGAAGTAGGGAGGAGATACATGGTAAAGGAAAATTAATTAAGTTCAAGGTCAAATGATAAGTTCTAGTGAAAATGTAAGTTCAAGATTAAGAGAAAGTTTAAGAACATAGGTAAGTAAAAAAAGATCAAAAAAGTATGATACAAAATTAATATTTTAAATGAATGGAATTTGTTAGAGAGTTTAGCTGTAAGGAACGACTGTATAAAATAAATATTTCATGGATATTAATTCATAATTGTACTATGTTATATTT
>NZ_NTZO01000545.1 GCF_002559405.1 Bacillus sp. AFS001701
ATTAATGGTTGAAGAAATGATTAAAGCGTTATAAAGTGTTTAAAGAAAGATGTCTTATAGGCATCTTTCTTTTTTTATTAAAATACATTTGAGTGAGTACTCACTTTTTATTGACTGGCAATAAAAAGTGAATTAAGATAAAGATATAAAGTGAGTACTCACTCATTATGGGTGCTATAAAAGAAATAGACTTGAACGGAGGAAAAAGATGAGCAATGTTGTTCAAATCCAAAATGTTGACCGTTTATTTGGAAAAAGAGCTGTGCTAAAAAATATTTCAATGAACATTCTAGAAGGAGAGATATTTGGGCTTTTAGGTCCATCAGGTTCTGGAAAAACAACTTTAATAAAATTGATTGCTGGGATTGATAGAAGTTCAAAAGGGGAAGTATTAGTTTACAATAATGAAATGCCTAATTTCACAGTCCTTCCGTCAATAGGGTATATGGGGCAATCTGACGCTTTATACAGCGATTTAACGGGTGCTGATAATTTAAGTTTCTTTGGTGCCCTATATAATTTAAAAGGTAAAGAACTTAAGTCGAGAATTCAAGAAGTAGCCCAAATCGTTGGGTTAGAGGATTCATTAAACAAGCAAGTTAACCAATATTCTGGGGGAATGAAAAAACGACTTTCTCTTGCCATTTCAATTCTCCATAAACCTACATTACTAATCCTAGATGAACCGACAGTTGGCATTGATCCAGTACTAAGAAAGCAAATTTGGAATCAATTTTTTGAAATGAAAAAACAAGGTACTACAATAATCATTACAACCCATATCATGGAAGAAGCTGAAAAATGTGAACGAATCGGATTAATTAGAGAAGGAGAATTAATCGCTTTAGATACTACTGAAAATTTAATCTCGCAATCAAAAACAGGCAAAATCGAAGACCTATATTTTAATATTGAGGTGAGCTCATGAGAGTCTTTGCTATATCTAAACGTATAATAAAACAATTTTTAAAAGATAGAAGATCTCTTGCAATGATTTTTGTTGCTCCCATCGTATTATTGTTTTTATTTTCTTATATCTTAAAACAAGATGACACAAAACCAACTTTAGCTATAGTAGATGCCCCCCCAGCATTTGAGCAAATAGTAAAAGATTATGCGAAAGTAAAAAATGTAAATCCTTCAGACATTGAAGATCAATTGAAAAAGATGGAAATCGATGGCGCCCTCTTATTCAAATCAGGAGAAATAGTAGTACAGTTTGAAGGGACAGATAAAGCAAGAACAACTGCAGTAATGGATGCTATTCAATCTGCAGTTAAGGAAAATACACCTTCTAATCTTAAAATTGTAATGGACCCAATTTATGGTAGTAAAAATATGGATTCATTTGATTCAATTGGCCCAATTTTTATTGGATTTTTCTCGTTCTTATTTGTATTTATCTTGTCAGGCATTTCATTTGTAAGGGAAAGATTAACGACAACACTTGAGAGATTACTTGTCACGCCAGTCAAAAGATGGGAAATAGTAGTTGGTTATATTTTAGGCTTTGGATTTTTTGCTTTAATCCAATCGATCATTATAACAGTCTTTTCAATCAGTGTATTAGATATGTATAATGTAGGAAGTGCATGGGAAGTCTGCGTAGTTAATATTTTATTATCTCTAACTGCTCTTACTCTTGGTATGCTGTTATCTGCATATGCAAATAATGAATTTCAAGTTGTACAATTTATTCCTGTTATTGCTGTTCCGCAAATACTTTTTTCAGGTATTTTCTCAACGGCGTTTTTACCAAATTGGTTCAAATTTATCGGTGGTATTTTACCGCTGACATATGGAGCAGAAGCTCTTAGAGGTATTATGATAAAAGGGCAGTCGCTTTCTGATGTTGTATATCAATTATTGATCCTACTTGGATTTTCAATAGTATTTATTTCTTTAAATATAGTAGCATTAAAGAAACAGCGTTCAATTTAAGGAGTGTTACCAATTAAATTAGAAGAGTTTTTTCCAGAAGAAAAATTACAAGAAATGAATGAGAAAGAGATAAAAATACTTGAAGCTGCAATTGAAATTTTTGCAGAAAAAGGTTTCGTTAGTACATCTACCAATGAAATTGCAAAAAAAGCAAATGTAGCTGAAGGTACTATTTTTCGTTACTTTAAAACAAAAAAGGATTTATTAAAAAGTATTATCAAACCGACATTAGTAAAAACAATTGCTCCTTTTGAAATGGATCGTTTTTCTAAAGCAGTATTTCATTTAGAGTACGAAACATTTGAAGATTTTCTTAATGCACTTATTAAAAATCGTATGGAATTTGCAAAGAAAAATAAGGCAGCTGTAAAAATAATCATACAAGAAATGCCATTCCAAGACGATATGCAAGAAGAGCTAAAAAGACTCTTTAAAGACAAAATGTACCCTAAAGTAGCCACTGTATTACAATCGTTTATCGATAAAGGACAAATAAAAGAACTACCGATACCGACAGTACTACGACTAATTATCTCAACAGTAATTGGTCTAGTGATCTCTTCAATCGTCCTAGAAAATACACCTTTTTGGAACGAAGAACAAGAAACTGAACGTACAATAGAGTTTATTAAGAATGGTCTAAATTAACTAATAGCTGACATAGCGAAAACATTCAAAGAAGAAAGGGATTATAAATAATTTCTTTCTTCTTTGTGTTGAAAAAATATACTGGTAATATTTTAGTAAAATAGTTTTAGTAATAAAGCATAACGCGAAAATCAACAAGACAATACTTAATTCATTGACAAAATGTACTTACTAATCTCTACATGTACTACCTTTAATTACCTTCACTTTTTTTGTATAAAGTATGTTAAAGTTATTAAGTCAACAAGAAGGGAAGGTGTAGTATTCGTGAATTTAAAAAAGCTACAGGCGAAGGTTAATGATTTTAAAACATTTGGAGCAATAACAACAGCATTGGCTACTTTTTTCTATATCGGGACTCTCCTTCCAAAAGACGGATTAACCCAACATAAAATATTAATAGTCGAGAGTATCGTTTTTACAATGCTGATATTTGCATTAGGTTTCTTTCTGACATCCAATTATTTTAAACGCAAAATTCAAAAAGAAGAGCAAGCATAAAACCACTAAAATGAATTCACTCCAATTGTTAGATCGGACTAACAATTGGAGGTCATATTCATCTTTAGTGGTTTATTTTTTATCTTTTTTCTTTTCTTTTTCAGCTCTTAAAAATTCGTGGTACATTTTCATTAAAGCACGTTTTTCAATTCTCGAAACATAACTTCTTGAGATTCCTAATTTCTTTGCAATTTCACGTTGAGTTAGTTCCTTATCCATATCAATACCAAATCGTTGAATAATTACATCCTTTTCACGGTCGTCTAGAATTTTAATATATTGCTTGATTTTTTCTAATTCCATATTAAGTTGAATTTGATCAACTACATCTTCTGTCTCAGTTTTTAATATGTCTAATAGTGAAATTTCATTGCCTTCTTTATCCTGACCTATTGGATCATGAAGGGAAACATCTTTTTTTGTTTTCTTTAAAGCACGTAAATGCATAAGTATTTCGTTTTCAATACATCTAGCAGCATATGTGGCTAATTTTGTTCCTTTACCTTGAACAAAGCTCTCAATTGCCTTTATTAAACCTATTGTGCCAATCGAAATTAAATCTTCAGCATCTTCTCCGGTATTTTCAAATTTTTTAACGATGTGAGCAACAAGTCTTAAATTATGTTCAATTAATAAATTTCGTGCTTCTCCATCTCCATTTGCCATACGATTTAAATAGAGCGTTTCTTCGGCTTGTGAAAGTGGTTGAGGGAAGGCATTATTTTTAACATAGGAAACAAACACAAACACTTCTTTTAAGAAAAGACTTAAGGCGGTAAATAAACCAGGCATATAATCACTCCTAAGGAAGGTAAGGTTAGTTGTTATTTATATATTTATGTAATGTACAAATTCTGTGTGTCTGTACCATAAAAAAAATGTAAGCAGTGTAAAAAAAATGTTGAAAATAGTAAGCGCTACCATTCCAATAACGATGTATCTTTTTTAAAATCGTTACATATTCTAGAAAAAAAATGCATTGACAGCCTATTTAAAAGTGCTTTATAATCCTCATTAATAACTTTTTTAATGAATCTTTTGACAATTAAATATATTGCGTTGATAAGGGCACAGTAGGCATAACTTCCCTGTTTAAGAGAGCTGACGGAAGCTGCGAGTCAGTACATAAGGTATGCTGAATTACATTCTTGGAGCAATTTCTATTTCATTTAATGAAAATAGAAACGGTCATTTTGATCGTTAACAAAATGAAGGTGGTGAACAGAATTTTTGTTCACAACTAGGGTGGTACCGCGATTAAATAATTCGTCCCTACTGTTTATTCAGTAGGGACTTTTTGTTTTCATTTTTTACATACTTACTTCTTGATAAAAGAAGTGGTATTGGAATAGACATTTAAAATTTGAGGAGGAAAAAGAAATGAGTACAAATAATGAGTTAGTGCAATTACGTGATAAGGTTGATGAGATTAATTTAAAAATCGTTGAATTATTAAACGAGCGTGGAAAAGTTGTTCAAGAAATTGGTCAACAAAAGATTAAACATGGAATTAAGCGTTTCGATCCAGTTCGTGAGCGTGAAGTTCTAGATATGATTGCAAATGTAAATGAAGGGCCATTTGAAACTTCAACTTTACAACATATTTTCAAGACAATCTTCCAAGCAAGCTTAGAACTACAAGAGGATGATCACAGAAAAGCTCTTTTAGTTTCAAGAAAGAAAAAGCCTGACAATACAATTGTTCGAGTGAAAAATGATATTGTCCTTGGTGATGGTTCTCAATCATTTATTATGGGTCCATGTGCAGTTGAAAGCTATGAACAAGTACGTGCAGTAGCACAAGCTATGAAACAACAAGGGTTAACAATGATGCGAGGCGGTGCATTTAAACCTAGAACTTCTCCATACGATTTCCAAGGACTTGGATACGAAGGACTACAAATTTTAAGAGAAGTAGCAAATGAATTTGATTTAGCAGTAATTAGTGAAATACTAAATCCAAATGATGTTGAAAGATCTTTAGAATACGTTGATGTAATACAAATTGGTGCACGTAATATGCAAAACTTTGATTTACTGAAAACGGTTGGTCAAGTAAATAAACCAGTTTTATTAAAACGTGGATTGTCAGCAACAATTGAAGAATTTATTAATGCAGCAGAATACATTATTTCACAAGGTAATGACCAAATTATTCTTTGTGAAAGAGGAATTCGTACTTACGAGAGAGCTACAAGAAATACATTAGATATCTCAGCAGTACCTATTCTGAAGAAAGAAACACATTTACCAGTTGTTGTAGATGTTACTCATTCTACAGGTCGCAAGGATTTACTATTACCGACAGCAAAAGCAGCATTAGCAATTGGAGCAGATGCAGTAATGGCTGAAGTACATCCTGATCCAGCAGTTGCTTTGTCAGATTCAGCTCAACAAATGAATATCCCACAATTTGAAGAATTTATGTTTGAGTTAAAAGACTTCCGTGCAAAACTTCAATCATAAATAATATTACTTAATGAAGGATAGGCGGTGAATGCCTTGAAAAAGAACGTCCTTTTAATTGGCACAGGATTAATCGGAGGCTCAATTGCCTTGGCAATAAAAAAAGTTCATGATGTAAATATAATTGGATATGATATAAACGAAAAACAACTTGAAATTGGTAAAAGAATTCAAGTTTTAGATGAAATCTCGGTACAGCTTAAAGACTGTGCCGAGAAGGCTCATCTAATCATTTTTTCTTGTCCTGTAGAGGAGTCAATAAAATATATACATATGTTAAGTGAATATGAACTTAAGAATGATGTCATATTAACTGATGTAGGTAGTACGAAAAGTGAAATCATGAGGCATTCGAAGACTCTTACTGATAAAGGTTATTGCTTTATTGGAGGTCATCCAATGGCAGGCTCGCATAAAACGGGCATCGAGAGTGCAAAAGTTCATTTATTTGAAAATGCATATTTTATTTTGACACCAAGTGAAAATACTAAAAATGATCAAATTGATGAATTAAAAGAATGGCTTAAAGGAACAGGTTCACATTTTGTTGTAATTGATGAGGAAACACATGATCAAATCACCGGAGTGGTAAGCCATTTTCCACATCTCATTGCTTCTAATCTTGTTAAGCAAGTTAAAACTTACTCGAAGGACGAGCCTCTAGTAACAGCCTTAGCTGCCGGAGGGTTTAGAGATATTACTAGGATTGCATCAAGTAGCCCAAAAATGTGGACTGATATTGTGATTCAAAATAAGGATACATTGCTTTCATTAATTTCGAATTGGATTGATGATATGAAACAAATGTATCAGCTTGTTAAAAGCCAGGATAAAGAAGACATCTTTCATTATTTCAAGGAATCAAAAGATTTTAGAGACAACATGCCAGCAAAAGCAAATGGCGCCATCCCAAGTTATTTTGATTTGTATGTAGACGTTTTAGATCGGGTCGGTGAGCTTGCTAACATCACGACAATCTTATCGATTCACCAAGTAAGCATTACAAATCTAAGGATTATTGAATCACGTGAAGGGTTACCAGGTGTACTAAGAATAAGCCTCCAAACGGAAAATGACAGAGAGAAAGCTGAAAAATTCCTAAATGTTAATGGTTATGAGACATACATTGTTTCATAAAAAATATCAGACTTATTTACACATTAAAAGCACTTCTGAAGAGTGCTTTTTTTGGTTAAAGAGCGACGACGAGATCAAGTACTTCGCTAGTTTGCCAAAGTCTCTCTGATATTTCAAATAAAAATGAATAGTCAGTCTCTTTTGTGTACCAATTTTCTGAACTTTATATTATAATTTAGTAGGTTAGGTTTTTAAATCGTTAAACATGGAGGGATATCAATGTCTCAGTTTGAAAAATCATTAGAAAAATACGCTGAACTTGCGGTAAAAAGTGGTGTTAATATCGTACCAGGACAAACATTACAAATAAATGCACCAATCGGAGCTGCAGAATTCGTTCGTAAAGTGGTAAGATTCGCTTACGAAGCTGGAGCTAAAAATGTAAACATCGATTGGAATGATGATGTAATTACTCGCACTAAATATGAACTAGCTCCTGAAGAAGTTTTTGGAGAATTCCCAGGCTGGAAAGTAACAGCAATGGAAGAATTAGCTGAAAATGGAGGTGCTGTTTTATCAGTCATTTCACCAAATCCAGAATTATTAAAAGGGATCGATCCAAAACGTATTGCCACTTTTAATAAAACAGCTAGCCAAGCACTACATAATTATCGTGAATACATGATGGCTGATAGAATTCGTTGGTCAATCGTAGCTATTCCATGTGTTGGATGGGCTGAAAAAGTTTATCCAAATGAACCAATTGATAAAGCGATGGAATTACTTTGGGACTCAGTATTCAAAATTTGCCGAGTAGACAATGAAAATCCAGTTGAAGCTTGGGTTAAACATAACGACTTCTTACAAGAAAAAGTTGTTCAATTAAATGACAAGCGCTATAAAACATTACATTACACAGCACCTGGTACTGATTTGAAACTTGATTTAGTAGATAATCATGTATGGAAAGGTGGCGGAGCGAACAGTGAAGATGGAAAATGGTTTAATCCTAATATTCCAACTGAAGAAGTTTTCTCTATGCCACATAGCCATGGAGTAAATGGTACTGTTCAAGCGACTTTACCATTAAATTACGGTGGAAATTTAATTGAGAATTTCTCTTTAACATTTAAAGATGGTAAAGTTGTCGATTTTACAGCTGAAAAAGGCTATGAAACTTTACAACATTTATTAGATACTGATGAAGGTGCTCGCCGTCTAGGTGAAGTAGCATTAGTACCACATGATTCACCAATTTCAAATACAGGTTTAATTTTCTTCAACACATTATATGATGAAAATGCTTCTTGCCACTTAGCTTTAGGTAAAGCATATCCAAACAATATGAAGGATGGAGAAAAATTACCTTCAGAAGAGCAAGAGAAATTAGGAATCAACCAAAGTTTAACTCACGTTGATTTTATGATCGGATCAGCGGAATTAAACATCGATGGAATTAAAGAAGATGGTACAGTTGAACCAATCATGAGAAATGGTAACTGGGCATTTTAATAGTAAATAAAAATAAAAGGGGTATCTCGAAAGATTTTTTGAGACACCCCTTTATTTTTACTTCTTAAATTGTTTGACATTGATCGTTACTTCTTAAAACCGTTATAAAACCATCTAATATTGTATGACTAACAGAGAATCCCTTACGTTTATAAAATTCTAGAGCGTCTTCATTTCCATTTGAAACATAGATGAAATAATCCTCTACATCATCAAATTGTTTTAGCCAGTTCATTGACATTTTGAATAGTACAGAGCCTACTCCATATTTTCTATATTCTTCTTTAATATAAAATTGAGATAAACATCCAACATTTTTTTTATGGACTGATGAAAGGTCAAAAAAAGTTGCAAATTCGCTAGAGTATACTTCCTTTGGAGAAATATTTGAATAAACATAACCAACTATTTGATCTTCATCTTTCACGATAACAATATAATTATGTATAGCTTTTTTTACTGAAGGAACCATACGTGTATCGAAATTCATGCTATCAAACAACTCTGGTTTTATCTTCGCTTTTGCCTTCTGAAATGCCATTAATTCATTACATAAATCTCTACATAATTCAATGTGATCCTCGTCAATCACTTCATAAGTTAAATTCATCTTGTCACCCCTCATAAAAATTGATTTTGAGCCTTATATAACTTTCATACAATTTAATTTTATAATATATAAGTTCATGAAAACAAATGAAATAATAAGTTGATCTGTTTTTGGTATATAATGGAAGTGTCATCTAGAATCAATTCATCATTCTACACATAAAACAAATGGAGGATGAGAAAATGGAAGATCTTAAGTATGAGTTTTTTATTGGAGCTAAACCAGAAGAAGTGTGGAACGTATTTGTTTCGCCAGAAGGAACTAAAGCTATCTTTTTTGGTTGTATCTTAAAATCAACATTTGAAGTCGGAGCAAAATATGAATATATTGGACCAGGAGAAGCTGGAGAACATACAGTGCATGTTTATGGGGAAATTCTAGCATTTGAGCCCCATAAAATGATGAGTTATACAGAACATCCAGGCCCAGTTTACCGTGAAAATCATGCTGAATTAGAAACTAGAATTACACTTACACTTGAAGAGATGGGTGAGTGCACAAAATTAACACTAGTTAACGACCAATGGCCAGAAAATCACCCTTCATATGAAAATACAAAATCTACCTGGCCAATGATCTTAAGTAATGTAAAAACATTTGCAGAGACCGGGAAAACATTAGATTTTGGTTGGTAAAATTTAAAAAATAAAAAAACCTCTGGGAACAGAGGTTATTGTCAGAGTGTTGAAATAT
>NZ_NTZO01000546.1 GCF_002559405.1 Bacillus sp. AFS001701
ATTTTTATCGTTTTAATTCCATTGTTGATTTTATGTATTTCCCTTCTCTTTAAGCTTAAAAGTAAGGAAGTTAACGTATCATGAAAAAATATCATTACATTACTTTTTTATTAATCTTCTTTTTAACGGGTTGCTGGGATCAGCACTCTTTGAAGGACTCTGCACTTGTACTAAGTATTGCATTTGACCAACTTACTAAAGACAGTATTAAGGCAACTGCAAGCGTAAGAACAAATATTTCAAAAGGTGACCAAACCGAAGCCACTAATTATATTATTAATGATCAAGGTGCTTCTGTAAGAGATGTACGAAACAATATTGATTACCAAATTCCTGGTAGTTTTTCTGCCAACAAATTACTAGTGATGCTTTTAGGGGAAAACATAGCAAAAAATAATTTGTATCCTTATTTTGATAACTTTTTCCGATTTATTAGAAGTCCTCTAACTTCACGAGTAGCAATCGTAAAAGGACAGGCCTCTAGTATTATTGAAATGAAAACTTACAAAGATATTTTTATTAGTGAGTCCCTTTCAGAAATGCTAGAGGCTGGTGAAAATATATCTGTTATTCCAAAAGAAACACAAGAGACCATTTACAAAAAAATGGATGATCCAGGTACTGATTTAGTCCTCCCTTATTTAGAAAAAACTGATGATGAAACAATAAAAATTAAAGGTGTAGCACTTTTAGAAAACAATCAATTTACCGGAAAAATATTAAATAATAAACAATCAAAATTATTGTTATTAATGCAAGACAAAAAAAGTCATACAATGAGTTTGTCTGAACAATTGGGTAGTAATAATGAGGTTATCTCTTTTAAAGTAAAAAGTATAAAAAGAAACCTACAAATCAAAAATGAAAAGCAACCTAAAGTAACGATCGACTTAAAAATAAAGATTGATTTAACCGAATTTACTGGCGAAGATTTAGCTAGTAATATTAAAAAAAAGGAAATAGAAAACAAAATTGCTGAAAATATCGAAATGGAGTTAAAAGAAGTAGTTAGCATTCTTCAAGACGCTAATTGTGATGCATTAGGGATTGGCAGATATTTAATGGCCTACCATCCAAATACATGGAATAAATTAAATTGGGAAAAAGATTATTCAAAAGTTCCCTTTGTGATTAATACAAAGGTAATTATGTATACAAGTGGGATTATTTTATGATTGGTTAAAAAAATTAAAGTTTAGCAATCATTTATTTACATGGCAAAATCAGAAAAGCCCATTATCGGGCTTTTTTTGTTTTGCTTGGTTCTATTGGTACTTCATTTTATTCTCTTGCCCAGCGATTATTTCGCTGTCTTCACATGCTCTTGAGCACTATTTATTGTACGACGATGTTATATTTTGAACCATGAATTATTAAGCAATCCAATAGCTTCTTCAATCTCAGCCTCTGATAAAATAGCAAATCCAAGTAAAACTGTATTTTTTGGATGATTCCCTTCGCTATAATACATTGAAACTGGATATACTTTAATACTATTTTCAGCCGCCCTTTTAATTAACTCTTCTTCTACCATTCCATTGTGAACCTTTAATAAAATATGTAAGCCAGAATCTTCTCCAATCACTTCCACTTTATCAGAAAAATACCTTTCTATCGCCGAAACAAGTACATCTCTCTTTTTTCTGTATACAACTCGCATTTTATGAATATGTTTTTCCCAATGTCCTTCGTTTAAAAATCTTCTAATGATTTCTTGATCAATTCTCGAAACACTTTGTGTGTAGAATAAATATTGTGAATGATACAATTTAATTAGCTGTTTTGGCAACACCATATAACTCATTCGTAATGATGGGAGTAAAGCTTTTGAAAATGTACCCATGTAAATTACGTTTCCCTCTGTATCAAGACCCTGCAATGCTGGAATCGGTTTTCCAGAATAACGAAATTCACTGTCATAATCGTCTTCAATAATATAACGTCCATACTCCTCTTGTGCCCATTGTAATAGTTGTCCTCTTCTTTTAATTGGCATAATCATTCCACAAGGAAATTGGTGAGACGGGGTAACGAAAATAACTTTCGCATTGCTAGATTCTAAAGCTGCAATACAGATCCCATCCTCATCAAGTGGGATCATTTGAACATTTTCTTCTCCCTGCTCAAAAACAACCAACTTTCGATGATACCCTGGATTTTCAACTGCAAAATGCTTTCCCTTTAGTAATTGAAACAAGATTCTTATTAAAAATTGGGTTCCGGCTCCTATTACAATTTGACTCGATGAACATCTAACACCTCTTGATTCATATAAATATTTCGCAATCTCTTCACGCAAGTTGGATTCACCTTGAGGATGACCAAGAAATAGAAGGTCCTTATTTTCTTGTTGCCATACTTCATTTGAAATTCTCCTATAAACAGCGAATGGAAATGTCTTTGGATCTACACCCGTTTGTGTAAAATCAAATTTATATATCTGTTCCCCGTATAATACTTCCTTAACGAATTCTCTTTTTTTCTCTGTAAGCATCATTTGCTCAATTTCACATACAAAATACCCCTTACGTGAAACTGATTCAATATACCCTTCTGCCAGAAGTTGTTCATATGCCGATTCAACAGTATTTTTACTCACTTCTAAATACATTGCTAACTTTCTTTTTGCTGGAAGCTTCGACATAGGAGGGATTTTTCCACTTCTTATTTCTTCTTTTATATACCCATATAACTGTACATACAACGGCATTTTTGACTCAATATTTAGATTTGGTGTTAGCTCTAACATGATATCTGACCCCTTCATAATACGAACTATTGATACTTTTTATAGTACCAGAGGTTATATATAATTCTTTTTATCATGTTAATCGAATAAAATCAATTTTTGAAAGGAGCATCATGATCATGCAAAACAACAGACGTCTTGGACTATTTATGATTCTTACAGGAGCTACTTTATGGGGATTATCAGGTCCATTAATTCAGTGGTTTTTTCAACGCACGACAATGTCATCTATCGACTATTTAGTAATTCGCCTCTTACTTGCTGGAGTCTTTATTTTATGTTTCTTACTTACAAAAAAACAAAATATATTTCGTATTTGGCAACAACCAGTTCATCTATTACAACTTATCATTTTCTCTATTCTAGGGATGCTTGGCGCACAATATGCTTTTATTGAAACTGTGCATATTAGCAACGCTGTGACCGCTACTCTATTCCAATTTTTAGGGCCAGTTCTCATTACCATTTATGTTGCAATACAGAATAAAAAACTACCTTCTACTATGCAGGTGCTAGCAATTTTCTCTGCACTGATCGGCACATACTTTATTATTACAAATGGATCATCCCATAATATTGTCATGTCTAAGGAAACTATTTTATTCGGAGTGTTAACAGCTATTGGTTTTACCTTCTATACACTTCACCCTACTTCCCTTATTCAACAATGGGGGACGACTCTTATTATCGGCTGGGGTATGCTAATTGGAGGTATTGTATTATTTATTTACAATCATTCTTTTGAATGGAAACAATTTTCACAAACCTTTACGATGTCAACATTCTCTATGTGATTTTAATTATTTTAATCGGTACACTTTCTTTTCTTCTCTATATCGGTAGCCTAAAATATTTATCAGCAACAGAGACTAGTATTTTATCTAGTATTGAACCACTTGTAGCAACTATTGTTTCTATTACTTGGCTAAAGGAATCTTTCGGAGTATACCAATTACTAGGTGGTATATGTATCGTCATCGCAGTTATTTTCTTAACAATGCCAGAAAAAGAAGCAAAGTCCACATTCACAACTGAACAAATATGATGCCAAATGTAAAAAGAGGTCTATTTTTTCTATTACGACTTTCCATCTATATTAAATTAGAACCCTGTCTTCGCTATTGATTAAACACTAATTCTTTAAGACAAAAACAGAAAAACCCTAAATAGGGATTTTCTGTTTTTCACTTACTATACTATTCGTACTTCATTTTATTCTATTGTCCAGAGATTATTTCGCTACCTTTTCATGCTCTTGTTTAAAGAAGCTCTTCATTGAATGGAATACAACTGATTTTTGCTTTAGGATATAATAGAGAATTTTTTCGTCATTTATGTTTTTATATGCGGACATTAGCGTACTGTTTAGATTGTTTTAGTCCACTTTAGGATACACCCGTTGATCTGACTGAGTTTTTTCGTATTTAATTTTTAAATATCCCTTTAAGATGTTTAGGATATACCCTTATTTTAATTTTCACATCCTTTAGTTCTTTATAAAAGAGAAATTTCATAATACACCCTTTTTCCTTATCCGCATGCATCAGCTTTATAAATGGAGTGTTGCAGTTCCTATTTTAAAAGTATTTACAATATTGATCTTGGCGTTGCTTTCCACTTAGTTTCGCATATATTTCAACCATTTAGCTTTCGGCCCGCAA
>NZ_NTZO01000547.1 GCF_002559405.1 Bacillus sp. AFS001701
CCTTCAATATCTTTTAAACTGATGAGTAATTCATTTATATCCTTTAAAGATATTACCTTATCGAAAGAATCTTTTAGACTTCCATAAGTGTAATTATCATCTTCAAACATATACAACCAGCAAATATATTGCATATTCCTGTTAACATCGAGAATTATTGGTAGTTCAATCTCTTTTAAATAGTATTCTGAAGCTGTTTTTTCTTTTGAATTTAAAAATTCAACTTTTGTTGCACCTATATATTGTGAAATTTTTTCTAGATATATTGGATATTTTATTAAGATATTTCTAGATGCTTTGCTTAACAACTCAAAAATCTGTGTCAAAGTAATTTTATTTTTAGAAGCCAATGCAACTGTGATATCCGTAAAGGATTTAATTCTTTTTCTTAAAATATCTGGATTTTCTATTTCTTGTGAGTAATTTATCACCTTAAACATTTTTATTAAATAAATAATATCCCATTAATCTATATCTATTTCTTCAATAGAATCTATTTTATCCAATAATTTTTCATTTTCTGTTTTAATTTTTGAGAAAATTTCATTAGATATACTATCAGAATAAATTAACGAGTTATAAAATTTATACTTCATATCACGTAAAATTTGCTCGTTTTCAACAATAATAATTTCTTTATTAGTTTCCTTAAAAAAAGACTGAACAATTATGTTAGGATTATCATTAATAAAATCCTCTATGCTACCTGAGATTACAATCCTTTTATACATCTCTTTAAATATTACTTTAAAAATATTTAATTTAAATATTAGGTGATTGATTTTTATACCTTCGTTTTCTAAAAAAATATTTGAATTTTTCTGCGAAAGGTCAAACTCAATATAGTTAAAACTCTCTCTTAATTCGGAGATGATTTTTTTTATGTATCTTGGATTACTAAGTTTATTGTTTAGATCAAGGAACTCTTCTTCAATCTCCTCTAATATACTCATAGTATCTATTTTTTTTTGAACGTCTATTTCTGTGTTTTCGTTAATTTCAGTTAACTTCTTTTTTTCTTTTTCAATCCATTGTTGAATAGTTATTAAAATACCATGTAAATAATCATTATATTTTAATTTTAATTCTTGAGTTTCATTGGAAATAAAAGTACTATTATAAGTTGGAATAAGAATTTCAAGATAATAATTAAAAATTTCATCTTTATCAATTTTTTTTAACTCAAATTTAGTATTAATGAATTTCTCCAAGTAAGTATAAGAT
>NZ_NTZO01000548.1 GCF_002559405.1 Bacillus sp. AFS001701
GTAACCGGGTTTGTTGCAGTATTATTTAAAGAATGAAAGAATCGCATCAAATAATGCGGAGAAGAAATCTTTAAGTTTTTGAATAAAAGATTGACCTTCTTCAGAATTTAGGTAATCTGAAATTTTATTTTTAGCTTTTGTTAATTGGTTTCCTACTTGATCCCAATTAATATTTAAATCTTTCATTTTTTCAAATAAAGACATTAAACTAGCCTTTTGATCAGCAGTTAATGTAATACCAAGATCCTTTGCTAATCGATCAATTAATGATTTTAATTCATCGGTTGACATGTTTGGATTTTTAGCAAGCTCTTCTTTCACTTTAGTGACAAGTTGTACAGCTTTTTCATTACCTACTGAATCACCAAGTTCGGCAGTTTTAACCATTTCTTCATTTGCTACTTTTTTAACATCATCAGGTATAACTTGACCTGAACTTAGCTCATAAGCCTTCATAATCCCAGTTAAAGCTGCTGTACCAGAGACTTCAAATGGTGCAGTAATTACTATATTTGCATCTTTTAATCCAGCCGTGATTAAAGCATTTGTATACATTGAGTTAGTAACCCATGAAATGTTATTTGATTGAACGACGATGCCTGTATTTTTTTCACCGATTGTAATCATAGCAGATGAAAGAGCTCGAGTACCGATTTGAGCACTAGGTACAGTACCATCTAAATATTTATGCTCCTCTTGATTTGAAACAGTCACAATTCTAGCATCAGATGGTGCACCCATTTCAGCTAATAATGATTTCTTTTGCGTTTCAGACAAATTTTGTCCAAGAGTAACAATCGTATCACCAGGAACAGAATCAGCAAATACCGATAAAGGCATTGCAATTAATCCCATTGAGATGGTGAACGCTAATAACTTTCGTTTAAACAAAGAGACACTCCCTTTACAATAATCCAAATTTTACATCTTACAACACTATTATAGTACTTTTCGAAAACTTGTCATTACTTTTTGTTTTTTGTATGATAATATCAGCGTTACTAATTTATTCAGTAATGAAAAAATATAGGACAATTAAGTCTTATAAAGTTGTACATACATAAGGAGGATTTTTATTATGAAAAAAGCAAGTATTACGTTTGAAAATGGTGAACAAATCTTAATCGAATTATTCCCAGAGCATGCACCAGGTACAGTTGAAAACTTCGAAAAATTAATCCGTGAAGGTTTTTACAATGGATTAACTTTCCACCGTGTAATTCCTGGATTTGTATCTCAAGGTGGAGATCCAAACGGTAATGGAACAGGTGGCCCAGGATACAAAATTAAGTGTGAAACTGTTGGTAACCCATTAAAACATAAAGCTGGAGCTTTATCAATGGCACATGCTGGAAAAGATACTGGCGGTAGCCAATTCTTTATCGTTCACGAGCCACAACCACATTTAGATGGCGTACATACAGTATTTGGTCAAGTAATCGAAGGTATGGATACAGTTTTAAGAATGCGTAATGGCGATGTTATGCAAGAAGTTAAGGTTTGGGACGAAGAATAGTCAAACCAAAATGAGGTTATTCCAAAAGACCTCAAATGAAGAAAACCACAAGGTAAAATTTTCCTTGTGGTTTTTTAACATGTTCATGATTGGTTAAACGGTAAAAATTATTTGATAACAGTTTGGACTATTTATTGAACATTAAATTAAAAGATTTATTATTGTATTTTTTGAAAAATGTTTAGTTTTTATTGTTTCACATTCTATTTCATGTAATTTCTTCTATAATTCTTGATTCTAATAATCTATTTCCACATGATTCATCGTCTTATTTACAGTTTTCTTATTTTTAATTGCAGATATGATTTTTTAAATTGCAGGTTTCCCGAATTTAATTGCAGTTTTGGCTTATATTATTGCACATACTCCGATTTAATTGCAGTTCACCTAAATTTAATCGCACTAACTGGTCTCACCTTGATCCTGCAATTAAAAACGCTGTTGAGAATAATGCTGGTTGTAATAGGAATTTTGATAATAATTTTGGTTCTGCTGATTTGCAAATTCATGCTGATTTTGAACTTGTCGATTACAGTTTTTTGGTGGTCCTATAAATATAGAAGGTTGTAAATTTGCTGTTGCATTTTTCCATTGGTTTTCATCAAGACAGTAAGTATGTGAGACGATATTTGAAGGTGTAAATTTCATTAAATCTGAGAATAAAATTACATCAGGGGAAGGTGCATTAAATATTGCTAATAAATGAGTATTGTCAACAGTTGCAATTTCATAATGCCACCAGCCTTGTGGTACGTTCGCAACTTGACCAGGAGTGATTGGGAAATTTAATAGTTGCTTTGTATAAGGATTCAAAATAGATACAACTGCGGCGCCAGAAATACAATATACTAATTCTGATGAATTTTGATGATAATGTGGCTCTACAACATTATTTACACTTAAATAGATATCCAATAAAGACAAATTATCCAAAGTATTCAAGTTATTAACACTTAATTGATTGATAAAGTTTTGACTATCCTTCACAAAGGCATGGTTTTTATTTATATCATAAGTAAATTGAATACTTGGCGATGTATAATCTAAATCCAACCTCATAATGATCACCCTTTTATATAACTCTAACTAAAATTTACTTTATTCAAATTTATCTAATTGGTGACAAAAGCCTATTAAAGTTGGATGAGCATGAAGAATACATGACTAGTACTCTAAATTATTTAAAAATCTCTCCTATACCATATATCCCGTTTTTCCTTCTCTCTGATTTTTTAGACTTGACAGAAAAATGTGAGAATTATATATTTGAAATATTGATATATTTGGAACGAATTTTTATATTTACCGTAATATAGAGGGATAATTAATCATATATTATGTATTGGTTTAGAAGCTAATTAGGGTTTTAATAATTTTTAAGAGGGGTTAACATGTTAATTAGGTATAAGAAAACATATGAGAAAATTGCAATGGGCCTGCTTTCGTTTATGCCGAATGAAAAGAATGTGAAGAGCTTAGTAAATACGATTAAAGATTATGAAACTAAAGATGATCATCATTTGTTCCTTTGGAAATTAGACGATATTGTTGGGATTATTGGAATACAACTACTACCAGATAAGGTTATTATGATTAAACATTTAAGTGTAAACCCTTCATTCCGAAATCAAGGTATTGCAACTTCACTTTACGATGCTATAAGATCTCAGTATACAGACTATACAATCGTAACAACGCAAGAAGTAGCTTCATTTATTGAACATTGTCATGTTAGTTTAAAAGTATTATAGAAAAAGGTGCTCAATTTTTTTGAGCATTTTTTTTTGTAGCAAAAATTGCTTACTTATGTAATAGTCATGAGAAAGTATTTTTCAAATACTGCTATTTTCACATACTCATGAACCAGACATGAGTAAGTACGAAACAAGAATATGCTCATTTGATTACTCATAGCCAGTTATGAGAAAGTATGAAACAAGAATATGCCCTACATACTCATGAACCAGTCACGAGTAAGTACGAACCAACAATATGCTCTTTTACATACTCATGAACCAGTCATGAGTAAGTACGAACCAACAATTTGCAATTTTGATTACTCATAAACTAGTTATGAGTTGCATTTCCGACACATTAAAAAAAGGTGCCCTTATTTGAGCACCTTTTCCTATAACGCTAAATATTTCTTCGTAGTTCTAATTGCTTTAATCGTTCCGAAATGACATCTGTTCGATCTCTTGTAGAATGTTTATTAATTAAATCTGCCGTAAAAGACGAGTAATTTTCTTTTTGATTTTGATATCTTTCAATCAATTCTTGGTCATTTATTGGGAGATCGAAAGGGTGGAATTCTGTTTCGTTTTGAAGGTTTAACTGTAAATCTGATATGATTTGTTGAAAGCGTAATTGATCAATTCCAGCCATTTCCAATAAATTAGAATCATTTGAAAAAGTAATGACGTGTCGAAATAATTTTTTAGCACCAGTAAAGTTTCTTCTTCTATAATGGTATAACACTACTGATATTCTTATTAAACCTAACCAGACCTTTTTATATTGATGATTTAATTCAAGTTTCCATTGTTCCTCAAGGATTTCATGACATTCAAAAAAATCTTGATCAAAATGGAAATGACATAGATATTTTATGTATCGCTCGTTTTTATTGTAATGGACCAAATTTTTCACCTCTTTGTTATTAAAATTTTATCAGAAATGGAATTATTTAAAAAGAAGAAAGCCTAGAGCAATGTCTAGACTTTCACGTTTTGTTTATTCACGGGGTTAAATTAACAGACGAAAGCACATCCAACGATGATTAATAAAATAAATAATACTACGATTAAAGCAAAGCCTCTGCCGTGGCCGAAACCGCCGAACTCTGGAGAAACAGCACCTTTACTCATGAAATAACCTCCTTACCAAATAAATAATTCTTCTTGCACTGATATCTTATGAAAATTTTAAGAAAATGGTATAGGCGCAAAACTAAAAATTTAGGAACAATGTAACTTCACCGATGAAAAAACCTTTTCTGTTATATAGTTTTATGAAATAATACTTTATACTGTTATAGAGTATATTTTTATTTTAAAGTAAGTTGGTGAGTAGGTTGTGAAGCAATATGAAGTTAAAATTGATGCATTTGAAGGGCCATTAGATTTATTACTTCATTTAATTCAACGATTTGAAATTGATATTTATGATATACCTGTATCTGAAATAACAGATCAATATGTTTCATATATTCATACAATGAAAGAATTAGAATTGGATATTGCAAGTGAATATTTAGTGATGGCAGCTGAATTACTTGCGATGAAAAGTAAAAGTATTTTACCTAATCATGAAGAACAAGCTGATTGGGATGCAATTCTTGAAGAAGACCCTAGAGAAGAATTAATGAATCGATTAATTATATATAAGCAATTTAAAGAAGCGGCGATAGTATTTCAGGAAAAAGAATCCGAACGTGCGATGATTTTTACTCGAAACCCAGTTGATTTGTCCGAATATGGACCTAGACCAGAAGATATTGTCATGCCGACTGATGTTACAATTTACGATATGTTTGGTGCACTTCAAAAGCTATTTAAACGTAAAAAGCTACAAGAGCCGCTTCAAACTAAAATTGTTCGTGAAGAAATATCGATCGAAAAAAGAATGGATGAAATTATTACCTACTTAAAAGGTATAAAAAAGAGAACTAATTTCATCAGTTTATTTCCATATAATGATAAAGAAAGTATTGTAGTTACTTTTTTAGCGATTTTGGAGTTAATGAAAACAAAAGACATTGTAGTAGAACAGGAACAAAACTTTTCAGAAATTTTTCTAACATCACGGGAGGTTTTTGAAGATAAGCAAGCTGAGGTGTACTTGTAATGGAACAGGAAAAAAATTTAGTAGGAGTTCTAGAAGGACTTTTATTTGTAGCTGGCGATGAAGGAATATCGATTGTCGAGCTATCTGAGACTTTAGAATTAAGTCAGACTGATGTTCTAGAATTAATTGAGAGTCTAAAAAAAGAATATGAAAATCCTAACAGAGGATTACAAATTAGAATTCTAGCTAACAAATATAAACTTACTTCAAAGAGAGAACATGGTGAGTTTTTCAAAAAATTAGTTGAGAGCCCATCGAACTCTTCGTTATCACAAGCAGCATTAGAAACTTTAGCGATTGTCGCATATCAACAACCAATTACGAGGACAGAAATTGAAGATATTCGTGGGGTTAAGACTGAAAAACCAATTCAAACTCTTGTCTCGAAATATTTAATTAAAGAAGTTGGACGGGCTGAAGGTACTGGACGTGCAATTTTATATGGTACTACTTCTGAGTTTTTAGATTATTTTGGCCTAAAAAATATTAAAGACTTACCTCCACTACCACAAGATTTAAAAATGGAAGAGGTTGAAGAAGAAGCAGATTTATTTTTTAGCAAATTTGAAAAACAAGATTAGTTAAAAAATTCTGCAAATCTCAGTGTATCCTATGTTAAACTAATACTATGGAAATCTTGGAGGGTGAAAGAATTGTTAATTTATAATTGTCATGGGTATGAATTAGTAAAGGCTCAACCAAATACATCGGAAGATTTTTTTAATCGTTCAGAAGTTGAATATGAATATAATGGTCAAAAAATTGTAACTTCTGTCTTATATGTTCGCTTTTTTGAAGAACAACTTTCTGAAGTAAGTGATTTAAATACAACTAGATTGTATGAAAATGGCGATCAATCAGTAGATTTTCGTGATATAGTAGCACTTGCGCTAATTATTAAAAATCCTGATTATCGTGGAAGAAAGCGAATATATATTAATGAATTAGATCAATTTGTAAAAGAGCTACAAGGTGTTGATTTTGATAAATTGGTAGGATATGTGAGAAGTATTAAACAAAATTCAAATAAAATTGAAATATCGATTTAATTTAACGGAGGGAAAAAAATGTCGAATAAGATGGTAGAGCATCAATTAAAAATTGTTGGTAATCAATTAGGGATTGTTGGTCTAGAGTGTAATTTGTTTTTAAATAAGAATTCTTTACCGTCATTTCAACATGAAAACCAAGCAGTGGATCCTAACTACTTAGAAAAAATACTTTCTTCATTACGTAGAATTACAGTATATTGTGAGGATGCTAAAGAAGTTTGTGAGAAAATTTTAAGTGGACAGTTCCATAAAGCAACAGCTGAAGATACTTTACATAAAATTTATCACAGATGTATCGCAGAATTCTTCTCTCCTAAAAACGATGCATGGTATGAAAATAGTCGTGCAGCATACACTGGTAATCAAGCTATTACATTCTATAAAGCTGTGCCAGATACTATTCAAGACCTATTTTCGTCATTAGAAAAAGTTTTTCAACAAATGCGAGAAGAACTTGAGTATTATGAAACAGATTATTCAACAAAACTTATGCAACAATACAAACAGTAATTAGAAAATAGTTAAATGTAAATAGTAACGTTAAGAGAAAAAGACTAGAAATTTTCTAGTCTTTTCATTTTGTACAAAAATCAAAAAAATTGGATATATCTAGAAATTTTTATCTAAGATACGTTACAATACTATAGAAATTTCTTTGTAAGAGAAGAGGATTAGAAATGAAACAAATGTATTCAATTGGACAAAGGACAATCAAAACAGCAATCGGAAGTGGTATATCCCTATTAATTGCAGAAGCTTTACATTTACAAAATTACAGTACTGCTGCTGTCGTTACACTTTTAAGTATTCAAAATACAAAACGCAGATCATTTATTGTTGCAATTCAAAGATTTGTGGCATCAGTTATTGCCATGTTAATTGGATGGATGATGTTTGAATTTTTAAGCTATACGCCATTAACAGTTGTCATTTATTTTCTTTTAACTATACCCTTATTAGTCACATTGAAGTTACAAGAGGGAATCATTCCAAGCTCAGTGATTGTATTGCAAATTTATGTGAGTAATAATAAATCAATATCTTTCTTATTTAATCAAGTTGAAATTTTAGCAGTTGGGATCTTAATTGCTTTAATAATGAATACATATATGCCAAGTATTGAGAAGAAGATGATCGAATCTCAAAAGAAAATCGAGCAAAATTTTAAAATGTTACTGCTAGGTATTGCTTTAAATATGAAGGGTAAGGATGAAGATTCACAAAATGATTTAATTGATGAAACAAAAATACTTTTACAAACGGCGAAAACATTAGCTTATAGGCAAGTTGAAAATAGTTTTATAAAATCGAACTTATATTATATTAATTATTTTGAAATGAGAGAACGTCAATTTGAAATCATCTCGAATCAAATCATTCCTTTATTAAAAAAAGTTGCCTTAAATTATCCGCATTCAAAAATTGTCGCTGAATTTTTTGAGGACACTGGTGTTTACTTAAAAGAAAAATCTACGGGGATTGAATTATTAGGCGAATTCAGTCATATGATGAATGACTTTAAAAAGATGCCATTACCTGAATCAAGGGATGAGTTTGAGACTAGAGCTAGTTTAATGATGATTGTTTATGAATTGGAAAAAGTGATTTCATTAAAAATGGAGTTTTACTCAGAAAATCAGACTGTTTTAGAGAAGTTAAACTAATCATTTTTTTTAAGAACATGTGGAATTAATATCTTATTTACGCGAATTCCATTAATCGCGTGAAACACGTGAATACAGGTAATAGCTATAAATTTAATATCATACAATGGAAAGTAGAAGAGAAATTTATTTTCTCTGATGGAGGTGTATGATGTTAAATCAATCTGAACTCGTCACTTACTTTCAGGAGGTAGAAATCTGGTGTGCGAATGTATTACAGTTGCTGTCTGAAAGATTTGACCATATTCAAGAAAAAGAACTATTAGAATATAAAGTAAAACTCTTGTTAAACCGAATGGGGACAAAAGGTCATTATGTAGATCAAAATTCCTTTTTAGATGAAATTAGTATGGATGTGGACGATATTCAAGAACGATTAATTTCAATTTTAAATGAAGAGGAATATGATGATAGCTATGCGTATCGGGTAATAGAAGTCGAAGAGAGAGTAGGGATTGGTAAACATGAGCTTCCACCTTTACCATATCCATATAATGCACTCGAGCCATATATATCAAAAGAAATTATGATGCTGCATCATGATAAGCACCATAAAAGCTATGTAGATGGTTTAAATAAAGCTGAGATTGAATTAGAAAAGGCAAGAAAAAATAAGGAATACGATTTATTAAAGCATTGGGAAAGAGAGCTTGCATTTCATGGGTCTGGTCATTATTTGCATACTATATTTTGGAATAATTTAAGTAAATCAGGTGGAGGGCAACCTCGTGGAGCTCTTTTAAAACAAATTGAAGATGACTTCGGAAGTTATGAGGCCTTTAAAGAGCATTTTACACAAGCTGCTAAAAAAGTGGAAGGTGTCGGTTGGGCGATTTTAGTTTGGGTTCCAAGAGCGAATCGGTTGGAGATTCTTCAAACTGAAAAACATCAATTCTTTACTCAATGGGATACAATTCCTTTGCTAGTTTTGGATGTTTGGGAGCACGCTTATTATTTACAATATAAATTTGATAAAGACGCATACATTACAAATTTTTGGAACATAGTTAATTGGCCGGATGTAAATTATCGATATGATTATGCTAGTCAATTAAAATGGCAACCCTTTTATTAATTGCAGAAAAATAGTAAGTGCTGGAATTGCTCAGGTGATCTATCTGAACAAGTTCAGCACTTTTTTTCTTAAAAAAAGTCATTTTTTTATAATGTAATTCGTAAACTTGTACTAATTAGGACTAACTGTGGAGTTGATGCGAAAGATGAAAAAATGGCTAGTAGTAGGAATCATTGGCTTATTTTTAATCGGGATTACGATTCCGACGAATAATGTTGAAGCATTTGGAGGAGTTAGTGCTAGAAATGCTGTTTTGATGGATCAAAAAACTGGACGAATCTTATATGGTAAAGCAATGCATGACTCTGAAAGAATCGCCAGCATTACAAAAATAATGACTGCAATACTTGCTGTAGAGTCCGGTAAAATGCAAAACACGATAACAATTAGTTCAAGAGCAGTTCAAACAGAAGGATCATCCATTTATTTAAAACCTGGACAAAAAATTAAGCTGGAAGATTTAGTTTATGGTTTAATGCTTAGGTCTGGGAATGACGCGGCTAATGCAATTGCCGAGGCTGTAGGAGGTAGCGTCGAAGGATTTGTTTATATGATGAACGAGAAAGCAAAAGAAATAGGAATGAGTAATACATATTTTAGCAATCCATCAGGACTTGATCAGCAAGGAAAGGAACATTACTCATCGGCTTATGATATGGCGTTATTAACGAGATACGCTATGGAAAATCCTAAATATGCAAAAATTGCAGGTACAAAAGTACATCGTGCCCCAAATACGGCAGAATCTTGGGATTATGTTTGGAAGAATAAAAACAAGTTGCTTACTTTTATGTACAAGTATAGTACTGGAGGAAAAACTGGATTTACTAAAAAAGCAAAAAGAACACTTGTTTCAACTGCTTCAAAAAATGGAATGGATTTAATTGTTGTAACACTAAATGATGGGCAAGATTGGCAAGATCATATGTCACTATTCGAATATGGTTTCAGTAACTATCCTTTAACGAAAGTATTAAGTAAAGGTGGAATTAAGGAGGTCACAAATAAAAAATATAAAGGTCATGTTTATATGAAAAATGACTTTTCTTATCCATTAGATAAAAAAGAGCGAGATCAAGTAAGAATCACAATTGAAATGCAAAAGCCGACTAAGAAAAAAATCGCTAATGATGCAATTGTTGGTAAAGCGATTATCGAATTAGAAGGTGAACAAATTGGATTTAGAAATATTTTTTATAGTGATAGTAAGGTCAAAGTATTTACGAAAGAAATAATCCAAAATGGAAAACAAGTATTATTAAACTTAATGGGAGAGCACTTTGATGGTTAATATTATATGGGTTGCTCTTACAATAATTGGTTTTATTTTCGCGATGATTAATGGCACGATGGACGAAGTAAATAAAGCAGTATTTGACGGAGGAAAGCAAGCAATTACCATTATTATTGGACTAGTTAGTGTTCTTGTTTTTTGGTTAGGTTTAATGCGAATAGCAGAAGAATCAGGATTATTAAAAATTCTTTCGAAATTATTTCAACCATTTTTAGCATTTTTATTTCCGAGAATCCCTAAAGACCATCCAGCACTTGGTTATATTATGTCAAATATGGTGGCCAATTTATTCGGTTTAGGAAATGCTGCAACTCCATTAGGTATAAAAGCGATGGAACAATTAAAAGTATTAAATCGAAATAGTAATGAAGCAAGTGATGACATGATTACATTTTTAACGTTAAATACAAGTGCAATCACTTTAATTCCTACAACTGTCATAGGAGTTAGAATGTCTTATCATTCTTCAAATCCGACTGAAATAGTAGGAGTTACAATACTTGCACAGGTCGTTTCATTTATTGGGGGACTCGCGGTAAATAGTTTTTTTGCAAGTAGGCGAAATCGAAAGGGGAGAAAATAAATGGGATATATGAATACAATCTCACTTTATATCATTCCATTTATTATCGCTGCCATTTTAATACATGGAACTTGGAAAAAGGTGCCGACGTATGAATCTTTTGTAGAAGGTGGAAAAGAAGGTGTAACAATTGCTGTGCAATTAATTCCATTTTTAGTAGGTATGCTAGTATCCATCTCGATCTTTAGAGCTTCAGGTGCTCTAGAGTTTTGTGTAGAACTCATGCGCCCATTATTAAGTTCACTAGGTATTCCTGCAGAAGTTTTTCCGCTGGCAATTATTCGACCTATTTCTGGTTCGGCTGCTTTAGGTATTACGTCGGATTTAATTAAAACATATGGACCGGATTCATTTATCGGAAGACTAGCTTCAACTATGCAAGGAAGTACAGATACAACGCTATATGTTCTAACGGTGTATTTTGGAGCGGTTGGTATTCGGAAAATGGGTGATGCATTAAAAGTAGGATTAATTGCCGATGCAATCAGTATTATTTTTTCAATCATTTTTGTGACGATGTTCTTTTCTTAATTCAACCATATGAATAAAAAAGTACTTTTATTTTAGGATAAAAGTACTTTTTTATTGCGCATTTAAAATTAATATCTTATAATACCAATAAGAATAGTTGGTATTTAGACAACGTTCAATTTTACCCATGTTGCATATAATGGATTGGAAGAAACTAACCTTTTTGTGACATAAAGGAGCTTGAAATTATGAAAGTTGTAAAGTCAGTACACGAGCTGATCGGATCAACACCATTGCTTGAAATTACAACATTCCCTTTACCAAAAGGAACAAGACTATTTGCAAAACTAGAATTCTGTAACCCAGGTGGTAGTGTAAAAGATCGACTTGGAATGGAATTATTAGAAAGTGCACTTAATGAAGGTAAATTAGAAAAAGGTGGTACAGTAATTGAACCAACCGCCGGAAATACAGGAATTGGTTTAGCGCTAGCAGCTATAAAATATGGCGTAAATGTGATATTTGTTGTTCCTGAAAAATTCAGTATTGAAAAACAAACGTTAATGAAAGCACTTGGAGCAAAAATTTTGAACACACCTACAGAAGATGGAATGACAGGTGCAATTAAAAAAGCAAATGAACTTTCAAAAGAAATACCGAATTCATTTGTACCTTCACAATTTAGTAATGAAGCAAATCCAAGAACTTATTACAAAACATTAGGTCCAGAGTTAGTTGACCAACTCGATGGAAAAATAGATGTATTTGTTGCTGGAGCTGGTAGTGGAGGAACTTTTACTGGAACAGCTCAGTATTTAAAAGATAAAATACAAAATGTAAAAACAGTTATTGTTGAACCAGAAGGATCAATCTTAAATGGTGGAAAGCCAGGTTCACATGATACAGAAGGAATTGGAATGGAATTCATTCCTGCCTTTGTAGATACAAACTTATTTGATGATATTCACACAGTACTTGATTCAGACGCATTTCGTTTAGTAAAAGAACTAGCAACGAAAGAAGGACTTTTAGTGGGCAGTTCCTCAGGAGCTGCGTTATATGCAAGTTTATTAGAAGCAAAAAAAGCAAAACCAGGGAGTACAATCGTAACGATTTTCCCAGATAGTAGTGAAAGATACTTAAGTAAAAACATATATAGTGAGGGATAAAATATGAAGAAAAAGACGGCGTTAATACACGGGGGAATTAGTAGAGATGAAACAACTGGTGCGGTTAGTGTTCCAATTTATCAAACTAGTACGTATAAACAAGATGCTGTTGGCAAACATAGGGGATTTGAATATTCCAGAACAGGCAATCCGACACGACATGCTCTTGAAGAGTTAATGAAAGATATTGAACACGGTGTTGCAGGGTTTGCATTTGCATCTGGAATGGCAGCTATTCATACTGTGTTTAGTTTATTCAAGACTGGTGACCATATCGTAGTCGGAGATGATGTTTATGGTGGTACTTACCGATTACTTACAAGAGTATTATCAAATTTAGGTATAACAGCTACATTTGTTGATACAAGTAATATTACATTAGTTGAAAATGTTATTTCACCAAATACAAAAGCAATTTTCATTGAGTCACCTAGTAATCCATTATTAAAAATTACTGATATTAAAGCAATTGCAAAACTTGCAAATGGATATGACTTATTAACGGTTGTTGATAATACTTTTGCTACTCCATACTGGCAACAACCTCTTACACTAGGTGCTGATATTGTTGTTCACAGTGGAACTAAGTACCTTGGAGGACATAGTGACGTAGTAGCTGGAATTGTTGTAACGAATAAAGAAGAGTTAGCTGAAGAATTAGCGTTCTATCAAAACTCGATTGGTGGAGTTTTAGGACCAAACGATAGCTGGTTATTACAACGTGGTATTAAAACACTCGGAATAAGAATGGAAGAGCATGAAAGAAATACGCATGAAATTGTGACGTTCTTATCGAACCATCCAAATGTAAATAAAGTATTCTATCCTGGATTATCGACACATCCAAATCATGAATTAGCAAAACAACAAAGCAGTGGATTTGGTGGCATGTTATCTTTTGAATTAAAAGAAGGATTAGATCCAGAGGAATTTGTAAGTAAATTAAAATGGTTTACATTAGCTGAAAGTTTAGGAGCAGTTGAAAGTCTTGTAGGTATTCCTTCAAAAATGACGCATGCTTCAATACCAAGGGAAAAACGAATTGCATCAGGAATTTCTGATGAATTAATTCGATTATCAGTTGGTTTAGAAGATTTAGAAGATTTAATTGAAGACCTAGAACAAGCATTAATATTTCAAACATCAAAGGTGAGATAAATGGGTAGAGAGTTTTTAGATGTTTTTACTGGTTGGGCAGAAAGTTACGATTCTTTTGTTCAAGGCCATGACCCTGAATATAAAGAAGCATTTCGACGTTATGATGAAATACTGAATGAAATTGTTAATAGAAGCGGAAACAGCGTCCTTGAATTTGGTATTGGTACAGGGAATTTAACAAAGTTACTTCTTGATAAAGGAAAAACTGTATTTCCAATCGAACCATCTCCTGAGATGAGAATTATTGCCTCAAAGAAATTAGGCGAGAATATTACGATTCACGACGGGGATTTAATTGAATTTCCTAAACCACAGGCCGGGATCGATACAATTGTAAGTTCATACGTTTTTCATCATTTAACTGATCAAGAAAAATATGAAGCTATTAAAATATATAGCTCATTATTGAACTCAAAAGGGAAAATCGTATTTGCGGATACAATGTTTCTAACAGAAAACGATTATAAGAATGAAATTACAAAAGCAGAAAACGCAAATTATATCAATCTAAGAGATGATTTAATTAGAGAATATTATCCATTAATTCCAGTTATTCGTTCACATTTTGAAAAAAATGGATTTGATGTGAAATTCGAACAATATAATGATTTTGTATGGATCGTTGAAGCTACAAAAAAATAGAGAGATGTAATTTAGGAGGAAATAAAATATGCCATCAGTTGAAAGTTTTGAATTAGATCACACAAAAGTTGTAGCCCCTTACGTTAGACACTGTGGTACTCATGCAGTTGGTACAGACGGAGTCGTTACAAAATATGATATTCGTTTTTGCCAACCAAATAAGCAAGCAATGAAACCAGATACAATTCACACTTTAGAACATTTATTAGCTTTGAACGTTCGTGAAGCAGTACCTGCTGGTGACCCTTTTAAAATTATTGATTTATCACCAATGGGATGCCAAACTGGATTTTATTTAATCATCGCTGGTACACCTTCAATTTCAGAAGTAATCACATTATTACGTAAAACAGCTGAACTTGGACAACAAGTTGAAGAAGTACCGGCTGCAAATGAGCTACAATGTGGCCAAGCAAAACTTCATGATCTTGAAGGCGCAAAAAAATGGTTAAAATATTGGAGCGAACAAACAGACGAAACGTTGGAAAGTGTATTTGCTTAATCGTGAAAAACGTCATCTTAATGGATGACGTTTTTCAGAGTGTTGAAATATAAAATGGTCAATAGGGAAAAATGACATTAAATGAACATTTATTTAATGATGAAATTATCATTTTTTGGATGATCTATTAATGGTTTTATATGTTAATATTTTCGAGCAATTTCATGAATCCAATAACAATAGTAATGATTTTTTTCAGAAGTTAAAAATATTATGAGCTAATTTTTAGAAAAACAAATTCAATTGAATAGTTTAATTAATGTTCGATATTAATTGACCTACAAGCTGATTAATAATTAATATACAAGTTAGGTTACTCTAAGTAAAGGCTATTTGATTAGGATTTATTGTAAACTTTTTTTGATGAACAAGTTGATTGGAACGAAAGAGGTGCTCGACTCCTATGGGATAAGCGGGAAGGCTGAGACCCCGCAGGCTTGCCGAGGAGGC
>NZ_NTZO01000549.1 GCF_002559405.1 Bacillus sp. AFS001701
AAAAAAGTATGTCGACTAATAAGAAAATTGATATAGTAGTTGAACCATAATATTCCAGATTAATAAAAAACGTCGGATCTAAAAAAATCCGACGTTTTTTACTATACTTATTGAACGTTTAATCCCCTCAAAATATCCTCTAAAATTTTACTTTTAATTTTCTTTTTAACTTTTAGAAAGACTTGGACATCTGGGTTTAGTGATAAATAATTCTTTTGAACAAAACTCAAATCCTTTGCCTAAACGATTCCAACAATATGGATCTCGTATGCACACTTGTTAGTGACTCAGTATGTTTTAGCATTTAATACATCTCCGCCCATAATTGGTGCATATAGCTTTTTGTTTGTAATGTTTTGAGTCAATTACTTTCTCAAAAAGTGCTTATACACTAAAGAATATTATGGAAATATTGTTGTATTTTATTAATAAATTTAAAGTAAACTGTAATAGAAAGAAACTAATTCGAACAACTTGAAGATAAAGCCGTTAATTACCGTGAAAAATGTAAGATATTATTTATTTACTTCCTAATTTATTTAGTAAATTAGCCGTCTCTAAACATGTACATATTCATAGATTAAAAGTGGATAAGTATTATTTGGGAGGAATCTTTTTGGACGCTTTTTTTAGTGAATTAGTAAAAAAAGTAATTGTAAATTACCCAT
Organism: Bacillus sp. AFS001701; assembly: GCF_002559405.1. Lineage (GTDB taxonomy): Bacteria > Bacillota > Bacilli > Bacillales > Bacillaceae_G > Gottfriedia. The sequence continues at coordinate 669 of NZ_NTZO01000549.1, forward strand.
TAGAAGTAAAACATAGATATTTAGAATACATTGATGAAAAAAAAGCTGAGTGGCCCATTGATACTAATATCGGCGAAGTATTATTGAAGAAAGTTTTAATTGATGAAAAATATATTGAATTTATGATCTATGCAATTGACTATCTTAGAGATAATGGCGTATTTACACCAGAGGTATTAACAACAAAATTAGGTGAAGGTTTTGTAAGGATGAAAGATGAAAATTTTATGTTGTTTGAAGCTGTTAATGGAATGAGACCAAATTTTGAGAGTGAAGAAGATCTAATTTTGATGATGAATGGGATTGCTTCTTTTCATAAAGCTTCGATCGGCATTGAATTAACAAATGAGCATGTTTCATCCATTCAATCAAATTGGAAAAATGATTTACAAACTAAATTTATAAAATTAACAAACTGGAAAGAAGAACTGCCTAAGATAAAGCATCAAAATGAAATCGATAAACTATTTTTAAAAAATATAAATTCGGTTTTAATGCAATGTGAAAAAGCTTTAGCAATAATTGATAAATATATTGCTGAAGTAGTAGAAGAGACAGCGAAAACGAAAACATTATGCTATCAGAATTTTGATGTAAACGATCTTATAATTGGAGAAGACGGCAATTTATATTTCTTGAATATGAGTTCGTTAAAAATCGAATTACCGATTCATGATATGAGAAGAATTTTAAATATCATAATGAAAAAAGAAAAAAATTGGAATCCAAAGTTAATGAAGAAACTAATCATTGCATATCAGGAAATTAATCCGTTAGCATGTATGCAGTACCAGTTTCTTAAAGCTGATTTATTGTTTCCACATTTATTTTATGACGTATTTTCTACACATTACGAAAATAAGGAAACTCTGGGGGGGGATCCTAGTCTAGTTTCAAAAATGAAAAAAATAATTGCATTAGAATTAAATAAAGAAAAATTGTTTTCTTCATTCTTTGTCCGCACAAATGAAGTACTTAATGATTGATAAAACTCCAACTTCATTTTAAAAAATAAAGCTCAAATCCTGTTAAGGATTCGAGCTTTATTTTTTTTTCTTTCCAATCATTCCATAATCTCTGATTGTAATATGAACATCATAGTTTATTTTAGCTTTACTAAATAGTTCATCCCAATTCTTACTCATTTTTTTCCATTCTTTTGGGTACTGAATTCTTACTTCGTTTCCAAATCCAGCAACATCTGTTTTATATTCATTTTGAAGCTTTTTTGTTACATTTTCTACTAATTTTGTGACTTCAACTTCGGTTGCTTTTTCAATATTTCTAACATTTTTCTCTTCAAATAATGGTCTTAATTTAGGATTCCAATATTCTGCTATTCTACCTTCTGATTCAATTTTAACGTCAAAAGAGATTTTATCATCTTTTATATGAGGTGTTACTTTACTTTTTATCGATTCAATTTGAAACCAAGTCGGACCATCTGATTTTTTCGTGTATGCCTTTACCGCACCGCCCTTCCCTTGTGCCGTGATCCAATTAACTCCTTCTACTTCTTGTGGATTAAGAGAGCCAATCATTTTATTTTTCTTACCATTAAAAATTGCACCACCTGAAAACTTAACACCTTTATCAGTTGTTTCTAATAATTGGAGGAGGAAACTAGAACCAGCGTTCATTAATCCACCAATTTTTATTAACGGTGTTTTACTGACAATTACTGAAGTTAGTGATTCGTTTGCAATTTCAACGATTCGTAATGAAGGAATGACATTTGGTTCACTCGTTTCTAATGCTTTTGTGGCTTCACCTTTTGCAATAAAAATTAGCGTACTCCCACGAATATCGATATCACGGAAATATAAATCAGTAAGTTCTCGGAGGTTTATTTCTCTAGCAAGTTCTTCACTAATAACAACACATTTTTGATGTGCTCCAAAAATGTATCCTTGTCTACTTAAAGTAGTATCCCATCCTGTAGGTTCTAACGAAATGCCTTCACCAATCACATTTATATAAGGTTTCAATGCATTATTTCCACCAGATTTTGAATCTAATGCCTCGGGAACGACATATTGTAAGGTCGATTTTATTTTCCCTTCACCATCCTTATCTAGCGAAGAACCTACGATAATGTTTAAGTCCTCAATTGGTCTACTACTCCAGCAACCCGATAATAAAACTAGGAGAATACTATTAGAAATTAAACTTATTATGATTCGTGTTAACCTACATTTTCTCATTTAATTTTTTCCTCACATATGAAATCACTAGTAGGATAAGTGGGACGATCCCAAATAAATAAAATGAAGTATTACCGATTGTATCGGCCATTGTAAAAGTTTGATTTATATCTTTTGGAATCATTGAAATAATGTAAATAAAGGGTAATGTACCAAACAGAAAAGGCTTCATATTTTTTTTATTTAAAACTTGAGCCATTCCAAGGACACAAATATAATATGCGATGATATAGGTAGCAAAAATTTGCATAATCCAAATAACTAAAAGTAATGAGTCAAATCTTTCTACGAATAGTCCTTGTATATCGTAACTACGGATATAAGTAAGTACGGGCCAAGTTTGTAATAACACTCCGTTTACTGAGAATGCACCGACTACAACAACGACAGTAATTGTATAAAAAACAAACGGAATACCTATCCCAAACATAATTGTTTTTGATACCTTTGTTTTATCCTTCATAAACATAAAAATAAATAAAATCACTTCAAAACCTGAAAATGAAAGGGACGTTGTTTTAAGTCCATTAAGGACGGGTTTGAAACCATTTCCAAGAACAGGACGTAGGTTGTCTATATCAATAATGCCTATTCCTAAAAAAATAACTAAAAGAAAGAATAATACAGTGATTGGAAAAATAATTTCCAATAATCTAGCGATTGGGTTGATTCCTCCTAGAATTATATATAACCCAATCCACAAGAAGGGAATTAAAATAGCCCAATTAGGAGTACCTTGTAGTAAGAATAGTCGTGTAGTTTCTGCCATTACCCGAACCTCTAAAGCTGAAAGGCAAATATAATAGATAATAATAAAGATACATAATGGAATTCCTAACCATTTACCAATTATTTTTTGCGTAAATTGAAAATATGTTTCGTTAGGATATTGTTTACACAGCATAACAAGTAAAAAGACTAAGAGGGTAATAAGTAAGCCGGATACGATAACGGTAATCCAGCCATCTGGCGTTTTTACTTTGTCGGTAATTGTTCTCGGTAGTATTAAAACTCCTGCACCAAAAATCATATTAACAAAAAACATAACAGTTTGATGCGTTGATATTCGATCAATAGGCTCTGAATTCATAACCTAGGACTCCTCCTTTCTTGAGCTATTTCATCCTTCTTGTTTTTTTGGCTTGCAGGCTTTTTGGTCGGTTTTTCAGAAAAAATATTGGTGCTCTAATGACGAAATCTTTCCAATCACCAAATCGAATAGGAGCAGCAGGACTTAAATAAGGGACTCCAAAACTTTTTAGTGTAACTAAATGACTACATAGCAAGAGGAAAAATAAAACGACTCCATATAGACCAAATACACTTGCAAAAAGCATCGATAAAAAACGAAGCATACGAAGTGCAATTCCTACATTATATTGTGGTAATGTAAATGAGGAAATTGCCGTTACTGCAACAACAATAACCATGATTGTACTTACAATTCCTGCTTCAACTGCAGCCTGACCGATAATTAACCCTCCAACAATTCCTAAAGATTGCCCGATTGGTTTAGGCAAACGCAAACCGGCTTCCCTTAATACTTCGATTGAAATTTCCATTATAAGTGCTTCAATTAACGGAGGAAATGGTACGCCACCTCTAGTTGCTGCTATATGAAATACTAACTTTGTCGGAATTAAGCCTTGATGAAACGAAATAAATGCAATGTATAAAGATGGAGCAAATAAAGCAATAAAACATGAAAGATATCGTAATAATCGTACTAAAGTAGCTGCAAACCATCTTTCATAATAGTCCTCAGGAGATTGTAGTAACATCTGAAATGTTACAGGAGCAATAAGTGCAAATGGTGAACCATCCAATAGAATGGCGACCCGGCCTTCCATTAGAGCACTCATAACTCGATCAGGACGTTCGGTACTTTGAATCTGAGGAAAAGGACTTAAATAATCATCTTCTATTAATTGTTCTATATATCCTGAATCGGGAACGCTATCAATTTCAATTCTTTTTATTCTTTTTTTTACTTCCTCGATAATCTGAGAATTCGCAATCGTTGAGATGTATGCTATAACTAATTGTTTTTTTGAAACCTCACCAATTTCAAATCCTAACATTGTTAAATCTGGATTTTTTCCAGCCCGTCTTAACATGGCCGTATTATCAGCTAAGCTTTCAACAAAGCCAAGTCTTGGACCACGAACAAGTGCCTCAGAATCAGGTTCCTTTACTTCTCTAGTTTTAGTTAATGCTTCACCGATCAAAAAACATTCAGAAATACCATCTACGAACAAAGCAATTGATCCAAATAGAACATCTGATTTTAATTTTTTATAAGTACTGACTTCTTCAATTGTACAAACAGTAAGTGATTTCTCTTTAATACATTTTTTAATTTCTTTTAGATTTAAAGATTGCCCATTATTTTTATAATTGGTGGCAATGGCAGTAAGTCCTGTCATTAATTCGCCTAATATATGCTTTTGAATTAAGTCTACATTAGATAAGCCATCAATAAAAATGATTGCTAGTTGAATATCTGTTTCACCTAATAAAACTTCTCTAAATTTAACATCAGAATTATGCCCAATTTCATTAAAAATCCAATCCAAATTTACTTGGAGATCACTGGATAAGTTCTCATTACTATTTTGAGATTCAGTATTTAGAGATGACATATTTTCTGAGGTTTTATTGGATCTCCACCGCTTCATTTAAATCACTCTTTCTCCATAAGATGAACCCATTTGAAAAATTTTGATAACCCTACAGGAACGATAAAAGTAACAAAAGCTTGGATGAAAATAGGATACTCCGGTATAAATGAAATAATCTTTTTTAACATTAAATCATCCCCATTAAAATTAATAAAATATAAAGGTATTATTTCCCATTGTAGGAAAAGCATGCAAAAAGGTTAGGAAAGTAATATACATACTGAAATAAATACAATAAATAATGAAACCGTATTTGAATAATTAACTAATTTTAATTAAAAAATTGAATATTTCCTATTTTAAAAAAACGACAAAATAGTATAATAAACCTAATAAATTATGTGCGATATTACCTAATTTTATTAGTTTACCTAGATATAAGGTTAGGAATGATGAATTTAGTATGGAGAGGAAAGCTTATGAATCAGATACTTCTATATGATTTTCTTACATTTATGAATGACAAAAATTGGAATAAAGCTGATTTGGCTAAATATTCTGGAATCCATATTAGTGATATTAGTAGAGTATTTAATAATAAAAAGCCACTTTCTTTGCATTATTTAGATGCAATTACAGAAGCGTTCGGTTTAGCAGAAGGATATTTTTACTCGAGCTATACACAATTATGCTTTAATCAGAATCGTTATTTAGATAAACGAAGAAGTGTAGCGTTCATTTATAAATGTGCAATAAATGGATTTAAAAAAGAGTTAAACTTTATCATTTCAGAAATGTTAGAGGAAAAATCTAAGACAATTCGAACAAAAAATTTACAAAATT
>NZ_NTZO01000550.1 GCF_002559405.1 Bacillus sp. AFS001701
AATGGCAGTTTAGTTGCATAAGGAATTGTAAAATAAAAGAAGTTAAATAGTGAGGTTATGAAAAAGGATGGTCTTATGGAAATTGAAAAGGAAGAAAAGGAAAAATTGTATAAAGTTCTCGAAAAAAAAACAATTATGCTCAGTTATGAATAACACAAAATGGAGACAACTCAAAGATGCCGTTCTAACCACTCTTCCATTTGTTCCACCTCTTCAAATTAAAACCGTCTTGGAAGACACTCCAAATCCCCCAAATTTTGATACTGATAATGATATTTATGGTTCTGGAGATTGGTTGGATGGTGTGCCACGACTTTTGATCGAATGGATAAGGGTTCGACCAAAGCGTTTAGAATCAATGGGGCTGATTATTCCGCCTAAAGTAATTGATATATCAAAGGAGTTTCTAGAAATATTACATAAATATAAAATACCTTACAAAATAGACAATAATACAATATATATTTATGGGTATATTCGTGATACAAGTTCCTTAACATTAGGAAACTCTAGTGAAAAATATAAGTAATTACTTCAACTAAAGCAATGCATTAGTTGAAGATCAAGAGTTACTTCAGTGAGTCTTTTTTATTCAACAAAATGGCAGGATAGTTGCATAAGAACAATAGATTTGCAATTGGAATTTAGTATCTGCATATTGCCTAAAAAAGATAACTTATATTTTTAGATTTTTAAAGATTTAATTTAAGTATTAATAGTAGATTAATTCAACTTTATAGTTATATTGCTTATTTTTCTAAGCTATAAGAACCACTTTGTCCTATATTAATAAAATAATGTGAACATACATTATATAGGAGAGGTGTAAAATTTGTCACAACAACGAAAGATTCCTAGTATCATACCGTCGCAACAGATATGTCGACGATGTTATTGTAATCCGTGTAAATGTAAATGTCACGAATGCAATAGTGATCCATGTAAATGTAAATGTCACGAATGCAATAGTGATCCATGTAAATGTAAATGTGATCGATGTAATTGTGATCCATGTAAATGTAAATGTGATCAATGTAAATGTAATCCGTGTGGATGTAAATGTCATAGATGTGATTGTAATCCATGTGAATGTCATTGCTGTTGTCCATGTCCACCAGGAGCTACAGGCCCACAAGGTGAAAGAGGTAAAAGAGGAAAAGACGGAAAAGACGGAAAAGACGGAAAAGACGGAGAAAGAGGAAGAAGAGGCCCACAAGGTCCACAAG
>NZ_NTZO01000551.1 GCF_002559405.1 Bacillus sp. AFS001701
CGAAAATTTGATAATTAATTGACAAGATTGTTTTTCATTGCTGGCAAAACTTAAAAATAAATATATTCTTTAAACTGCCAAATACTAAATTAAACAAAAACTTGGAACTTCATTTATAATAAAAACGTTAACATTCAATTATTAAACTGTTGAAAGAAGGTTTCTAATTTGGCACATATCTTAGTAGCGGGAAAAATACCAGAAAAAGCTGAGGAATTATTAAAAGATCATCATGTCATTGTTTATGAAAATGAGCAATTAATTACAGAAGATGAATTGTGTGAACTTGTTGGTGGGGTAGATGCAATTTTAAGTTTACTATCCACACCAATCACAAAAAGAGTAATTGATGCTGCTAAAAATGTAAAAATTATTGCTAATTACGGAGCGGGATTTAATAATATCGATGTAGATTATGCAACTAGTAAGGGGATCCATGTTACAAACACTCCACTTGTTTCTACAGATGCAACTGCTGAGTTAACTTTTGGAATTCTCTTAGCTGTTTCCAGAAGAATAGTCGAAGGAGACGAACTTTGCCGTACAAAAGGTTTTGAAGGATGGGCTCCATTATTCTTTAGAGGAACAGAAGTATCAGGAAAAACTTTAGGTATTTTTGGTTTTGGAAATATCGGACAAGCAGTAGCTAAACGAGCTAGGGCGTTTAATATGGATATTATTTATCATCAACCAAGAAGATTGAGTAATGAGCTTGAACAAGAATTAAATGCCACATACGTTTCAATGGATGAATTATTACAGACTTCTGACTATATTACCCTTCATTGTCCTTACAAACCTGAGCTACACCATTTATTTGGAAAAGAAGAGTTTTACAAGATGAAAGATACTGCGTTTTTTATCAATGCAGCTAGAGGCCCTTTAGCGAACGAACAGGAATTAGTAGACGTATTAAAGGATGGTGTTATTGCTGGTGCGGCTTTAGATGTATTTGAATTCGAACCAAAAATAACAGAAGAACTAAAATCACTTACGAATGTTGTATTAACACCTCATATCGGTAATGCAACATATGAAACTCGTGATGCTATGTCAGAAATAGCAGCTAAAAATATTATTGAGGTTATGGCTGAACGACCACCAATCTCACCTGTAAATCAAATCCTTGTGAAGAATTAAAAATAAAAAGGGCTGTTTAATAAGTTAGATTCACTGACTTATGTACAACCCTTTTTTTATTATTAAAATTCATTTACGGGTACTTTGGTGTGGGAGGTATTTTCATTCATTTGTTGTTTGTAATCGATCTTTTTAGAAATAATTCCACATAAAAGTCTCTACAATTGTACAATTTTAAGCTGTAATACCTTTACTAGTATAGGTAATTTTCAATTTTTTTTGCGATTCCTTGGCATTTAATTGCAAATTCCCAAACTTTATTTGCGATTTTCAAAATTTATTTGCAGTTAATAGTTTTTCAAATAAAAAAGAGGGTTCCCATAAAAATCACCATTTGGGATACCCTCTCTTTTCTTATTATTGACCTACAGGTACTACAGCACCTTTATATTTTTTAATGATGAAATCTTGAATTTCTTTAGAGTGTAATACTTTTACAAGCTCTTTGATTTCTTTTTTATCTTTGTCACCTTTACGAACAGTGATAATGTTTACATATGGAGATTCTTTACCTTCTAAAGCAATAGCATCCTTCATTGGGTTTAATCCAGCATCAATCGCGTAGTTTGTGTTAATTAACACTGCATCGCCTTCATTGTTTTGATAAACTTTTGGAAGCATTCCAGCGTCTACATCAGCTTGGAATTTTAAGTGTTTTGGATTCTCAGCAATGTCTTTTATTTGAGCTGTAGTTGGATCTACTCCAGCTTTAAGTTTAATTAAACCTTCATGTTGTAATAAGCTTAACATACGACCATGGTCAGCTACTGAGCTACTCATGATAATTTTCGCTCCATTTGGTAGATCATCTAAGCTCTTATATTTTTTAGAGTAAACCCCGATTGGCTCAATGTGGATCCCACCAGCGTTTTCAAATTTATAACCATTTTCTTTCATTTGAGATTCTAAGTATGGAATGTGTTGGAAATAGTTTGCATCTAATTCTTTTGAAGCTAATGCTTTATTTGGTAATACATAATCCTGGAATTTAACAATTTTTAAGTTAATTCCTTCTTTTTTAAGGATTGGTTTAGCTTGTTCTAAAATAACTGCGTGAGGTACATTTGATGCACCAACCACTAATTCTTTATTTTTATCTTCTCCACCTTTATTACATGCTGCTAAAGATAATGCTAAAACACCCGCTCCTACTATTCCTACGATTTTTTTGAATTTCACTGTCATTTCCTCCCTTATATGATTAAGCTCTTTTATCTATTTTTGTTGTAATTAAATCACCAATAAATTGAAGAATGAAAACGATTAATAAAATAATGACTGTCGCAACAAGCGTTACTTGGTTATTAGTACGTTGATATCCTTCCATAAATGCTAAGTTACCAAGTCCACCACCACCTACTACACCAGCCATTGCTGTGTAACCAACAATTGCGATTGTAGTGACAGTTAAACCTGAAATGATTGCTGGTAATGCTTCTGGGATTAATACTTTTATGATGATTGTAAAGGTACTAGCTCCCATCGCTCTTGCAGCTTCGATTACACCTTTATCTATTTCACGTAATCCGATTTCGACCATCCTTGCATAGAATGGTGCAGCACCGATAATTAATGCTGGTAATGCTGCTTTTGCTCCAAGCATTGAGCCAAGTATAAAGATCGTAAATGGAATTAATAAAATGATTAAAATGATAAACGGTATTGAACGAAAAATATTTACAAACGCTGCTAGGATTGTATTAAAAAATTTATTTTCAAGTAACTGGTCTTTACTAGTTAAAAATAAGAATAAACCTATTATTAGTCCAAAAATGAACGTTGCAAGCGCAGCTATTACTGTCATGAATAATGTTTCTTGAGTAGCTAAAAGCATTGCATCCCAATCAACATTCGGAAAAAGTTGTGTCATCTTATGCTACCTCCACTTCGACTTGTTTTGATTCTAAATAAGCGATTGCCTCTTTGATGTTATTTATGTCTCCAACAAGTTGAATCTTCATTGTCCCATAAGAGCCTTCAGCAGTTTGAACAATTTTTCCTTGCAAAATGTTAATCTCAATATCAAAGTGCTTAACTACCTCAGAAATGTGCGGCTGATCTGCTTGGCCATTTTTAAAGGTTAGTTTGTAAGTATTATCCTTCCCATCACCGTGAGAAATTAGTTCACCTTCATCATTACCTTTGATTTGTGTCACAAATTTCTTTGTAATTGCTTGTTTAGGACGAGTAAATACATCTACAACATGGCCTTCTTCTACGACATTTCCATTTTCCATTACTGCTACACGTTGGCAGATCTTTTGAATTACATGCATTTCATGAGTAATCAGGATGATTGTAATACCAAGCTGTTTATTAATATTTGTCAGTAAAGCTAATATTGAATCTGTTGTTTCTGGATCTAGTGCAGAAGTCGCTTCATCGCATAAAAGAACATCTGGGTTATTAGCAAGTGCTCTTGCAATTCCGACACGTTGCTTTTGTCCTCCACTAAGTTCAGAAGGGTAAGCATTTTCTCTACCTTCAAGTCCTACAAGTTTAATTAATTCTTTCGCACGAGCAATGCTTTCCTTTTTTGAAACTTTAGCAATTTCAAGTGGGAAAAGTATATTTTCTAATACTGTTCTCGACCACAATAAATTAAAATGTTGAAAAATCATACCTATTTTCTGTCTTGCTTTTCTTAACTGACTAGATGAGCATTTAGAGATCGATTGACCATTAATAATCACTTCTCCTGATGTAGGAGACTCAAGTCCATTTAGCATACGTAATAGCGTACTTTTCCCTGCGCCGCTATATCCGATCATGCCAAAAATTTCACCTGCTTCAATAGTTAACGAAACATCTTGTACCGCGGTAACTGTTCCCTTTTTACCCTTGTAGATTTTACTTACATTATTTATTTGAATCATACACTTGTTCTCCTTTCAAAACATTCTAACAACTTATCTTTCAATTTTTTGTAAGAAAATACTTTTTTAGTCGCATAAAACAAAAAAACCTTTCAACTCACATGAGCAGAAAGGTTTAACATACAAAAAGTATTCCTTTCTCTCATCTCTCAAAGCATATGCTTTGCAGGAATTAGCACCATTTCAATGACGATCATTGACGGTTGCTGGGTTTCACAGGGCACAGTCCCTCCACCTCTCTCGATAAGAGTTAATCTTACGATCTATTAAGTTGTTTCACGTAATTTCTTTAACGTAAGTCCAATTCTACAAAGTTAGACACTAGTTGTCAACAATTTTCTAAAAGTTTTTTTTCATTTTCAACACTCGTATATTGAAAAATCGTTTCCATTAGTAGTAATAATCGATAGTTCCCCTCAAAAGAAGCATCACTCAGTTTTAATAAAAGTCCTAACCTTTGAGAACCTGAATTTAGATATTCCCATCCATCTTTCGAAAAATTAACTCTAAGTTGCGGAATCGAACGATCAATTATTTCGATAAAAGGAGCCTTTTTACTTAACTTTATAAACACTTTTTCATTTTGACAGTTAAATTCTACAATCCTTTCTTCGATTGGCAAAATGATTTGTAAATATTCTTTTTTTATAAATAAGTTTCTAGCTTGTCCAATC
>NZ_NTZO01000552.1 GCF_002559405.1 Bacillus sp. AFS001701
TTAGCTGAATTAACAAATATCGGTACGCTATTCGCTTTCTCTGCTGTTTCTCTTGGTGTTCTAGTATTAAGAAAAACACGTCCAGACTTAAAGCGTGGATTCAAAACTCCTTGGGTACCTGTAGTACCAGTATTAGCTGTTGTATTCTGTGTATATTTAATGCTACAACTTTCATCATTTACTTGGAAAGGTTTCGTAGTTTGGTTAGTAATNNGTAATCGGTTTAGTAATTTATATCACATACGGATATAAAAATTCTAAACTAAACGGTAAAAATAAGTTTGATAAGGATTCAAATCAAACTGCATAAGTAATGAAATGCCACTATAGTAACCTATAGTGGCATTTTTTTGTCTGTTACATATTTTCCACAACATACTAGAATAATTATAGATATGCACAGCAACAAACTTTACAAAAACAGATTTGCTTTATGATATGATACGACTTAAGAAATTTTATTTTCGAATGAACAGGAGCTGTTAAAATGTTCCCATTAAAAAATTATTATGAATCATTTATTAAAAAAGATCTTATTGGCGTGAAAAGAGATATTGCATTAAAACGACTAAGTAATTTACTAGCTTGTCAAAAGATTAGTAAAGATACGAAAGAAGTTGTACATATTCGTTATTTTACTTGTACCGAAACACTTCAGCCTACTGACACTTATTTAGGTACAATTGCAGTGAAGTTTCAAAATGGTTATGTAATTGAAACAGCAATTTCACTTCCTAAGGAAAAATAATTCATTTATAAAAACTTACGTCTAGGTATAAGCCTAATTACATTATAGACTAGTTTCATAGTTGGCAAAAAAACATACGATACATTATCCACCTCTCCTAATTGTAATTTTCAATTAGTTACATGACCCTAAGGGAGTTTCCCTTAAATATTATCATATGAAGGAGGTCACATGTATGAGTACTGGACATCACGGACACCATCTTAACGGTTTTGCTTTAATCGTTGTTCTATTTATCTTATTAATCATTGTTGGAGCAGCTTGCTGGTCTGGATATGACGGATATGGATATGGACACCACTGGTAATCATTAAAAACTATAAAACTCCTGTTAAATTTTAACAGGAGTTTTTTTTTATTTATAAAAGCTTGTACTTTATTATGAATACTCAAGTATACCTCTGTTAATAATATGTTAGGTTTCAATTATTAATGTAGAGGAGGATATGTATGAATAAACAACGCGCTCAAGAAATTGCTTCTTCACCTGAAATGGCTAATGTCACATACAATGGTATGCCAATTTACATTCAACATGTTGATGAAACAAATGAAACTGCTAGAATCTATCCGCTAGGTCAACCAGATCGAGAGGAAGAAGTTTCAATCAATAGTTTGTCAGAACATTAATTCTTAAGTAAAAAAACAAACCTCTTTGTTTTGAGGTTTGTTTTTTTGTTTCTCATTTACCAAGACAAACTTTCAATTAAACTGCATTTAAGGCATTCTTGTATCGTATCTTTTTTCTGGAAATCATGTACGCAATTTTTTTGAATTGTGCTCAATTCAATTTTCAACTGACTCATATTTCTTTCCAAATTCTTTATTTCTTTTATGATTTCTTTTACCCTATTCATATAAGGCTCACACCCTTATTGATAGATTTCTCCGCCTTGTTTTCTAAATTCAAGTGCTTTTTCTTTCATGCCTTCTTCGATGATTGAATCATTCTGAAGTTCTTCTTGTTTTACTAAATCTCGAATATCATGTGAGATTCTCATACTACAGAATTTTGGACCACACATTGAACAAAAATGTGCTGTTTTAGCTCCTTCAGCAGGTAATGTTTCGTCGTGATATTCAATTGCTCTTTCAGGATCAAGGGAAAGATTAAACTGATCACGCCATCTAAATTCAAATCTTGCTTTTGAAAGTGCATCATCTCTTTTTTGTGCACCAGGGTGTCCTTTTGCTAAGTCAGCTGCATGCGCTGCTATTTTGTATGTAATAACACCTACTCTTACATCTTCTTTATTTGGAAGACCTAAATGCTCTTTCGGAGTTACATAACAAAGCATTGCAGTACCAAACCAACCAATCATTGCTGCACCAATTGCTGACGTAATATGATCGTAGCCAGGCGCAATATCAGTCGTTAGCGGTCCTAATGTATAAAATGGCGCTTCCTGACAAATTTCTAATTGTTTATCCATATTCTCTTTAATTAAGTGCATTGGTACATGCCCTGGTCCTTCAATCATAACTTGAACATCGTGTTTCCATGCAATCTTCGTTAACTCACCAAGTGTTTCTAACTCAGAAAATTGTGCTTCGTCATTTGCATCGGCAATTGAGCCTGGTCTCAGTCCATCTCCTAAAGAGAACGTTACGTCATAACGCTTCATAATTTCACAAATTTCTTCAAAATGAGTATATAAAAAATTCTCTTTATGGTGAGCTAAACACCACTGAGCCAAAATAGACCCACCACGAGATACAATTCCTGTCACTCGTTTTGCAGTTAATGGGATATAGCGTAATAAGACACCCGCGTGAATTGTAAAATAGTCTACCCCTTGTTCAGCTTGCTCGATTAGAGTATCGCGAAACACTTCCCAAGTTAAATCTTCAGCAATTCCATTAACCTTTTCAAGCGCCTGATAAATCGGAACTGTCCCTACTGGTACTGGTGAGTTTCGGATAATCCATTCACGTGTTGTATGAATATTCTTCCCTGTTGAAAGATCCATCATCGTATCTGCTCCCCAACGAGTAGCCCATGTCATTTTTTCTACTTCTTCTTCAATTGAGGACGTGACGGCTGAATTACCTATATTGGCGTTTATTTTCACATGAAAATTACGTCCGATGATCATTGGCTCACTTTCAGGGTGATTAATATTCGATGGAATGACAGCTCTCCCTTTTGCAACTTCATCACGAACAAATTCAGCTGAAACATTCTCTCGAATCGCAATAAATTCCATTTCAGGTGTAATAATCCCTTTACGAGCATAATGCATTTGAGTAATATTTCCATGATCCTTTGCACGTAACGGTTTTCTTTTTAACCCTTTAAATACCTCAACATTATGTTGATCTGACTCTTTTCTATATCCATTATCTTCAGGCTTTATTTCACGCCCTTCATATTCTTCAACATCATTTCGTTCGATTACCCAGTTTTGTCTAATCGCCTTAAGTCCCATTCGGATATCAACTGAGCTAGCTGAATCTGTGTAAGGTCCGCTAGTGTCGTAAACTCTAACTGGAGCATTTTCTTCTTCGCCAAAAGTGCCAGTTGTTGGACTTAATTGAATCTCGCGCATTGGCACCTTAATGTCAGGTCTAGATCCTTCAACATACACCTTCTTACTTCCTGAAAAACTAGACATGATGGAAAAATTCATTTCATTTACAGAATTGTTCATTTGATTTCATTCCCCTTTTTAATTAGTTTAAAAAGGACGAAATCCAATTCATTTAAAGCATGAAAAAGCCGGAATCTTATTTTTAAGACCCGGCTAGTGTTAGCAAAATTACATTAATAATTATGAAATCATTAATGAAAAATTTCTAACTTCCCCACGCTGGTATGAACCAGATCAGGTCCTGAGGGTTAAGAAACTTAATAGCGTTTCTCTCTCAGCCCAACTAATTGGACACCCCTAGTCAATCGATTAAATTGTTCAAACTAAATATAAACCCACAAATTTAAAATGTAAATGTTTTTATGTCCCTAAATTTTTACAGAATTT
>NZ_NTZO01000553.1 GCF_002559405.1 Bacillus sp. AFS001701
AAAATTAGTTGTTTAAATTTTTTTGAAGCATCTGATGGATTGTTAGCTTTAGTGATGGCAGAACCTACAATGACAACATCTGGATTTACCTTCTCTATCAAACTGCCAATTGAATCAAACGTTATTCCGCCCGCTACAGCGAGTTGAATTGATTGCTCGTCCCCAATCCTTGTTCCAATATTTCGATTACCTGATTCTTCTTGTTGATCTTTGCTGACATGATCACAAAAAATAGCTTCGTTATATTTTAACAATGAATTTTTTTGTTCATCGGTGGTATTTAATAAGTCAATCATTACCTTTTTATTGTAGCGCTTTGCAACTTCCATACAAGCATCGATTGTCACTAAAGGCGATACCCCCATGACAGTGGCTACATCTGCCCCAGCTTGAAAACAAAGTTCAAATTCATAGCGGGCATTGTCAATCGTTTTTATATCTGCAACAATTGTTTTAGTTGGAAATGCTTGTTTGATCTCTTTAACACTAGCCATACCAAATTCTTTTATTAAAGAGGTTCCAACTTCAATCCAATCGATGTGTGGCTCTACTTCTTTTGATAATTGAATAGCTTCCGCTATTCCCATTCGGTCCAATGCTAATTGTATGTTCATGATTTATCTCCTTTTTAGTTAATAAACCGATTTACTAAACCGGTTTATTA
>NZ_NTZO01000554.1 GCF_002559405.1 Bacillus sp. AFS001701
GTGTTACTCTTACTTTAATGAATGAAAATTTGGCAAAAAAATTATTTTTATCCCAATTAGTAAATTATATAAATTAATAATCAAATCAAATAAAAAAGAAATGAAGATGTTGTTGATCTT
The DNA here is from genome assembly GCF_002559405.1 of Bacillus sp. AFS001701. Classification (GTDB taxonomy): domain Bacteria; phylum Bacillota; class Bacilli; order Bacillales; family Bacillaceae_G; genus Gottfriedia. Next base: position 121 of record NZ_NTZO01000554.1, read on the forward strand.
CATTTCCTAAGGTTAAATGACTTTCGTAAAAATCATCAGTAATCATTTGACTATTCAGCTTTTATATCGACAAATATATTCTATTTTAATACCGTTCCTTTACTAGATAAGACACTTTTTCTTGGAAAGAAGTTATTGTTAATTGGTTTAGAAGGTAAAATTAATTATTTTAGACAACAGTTAGATAAAGCACCAGAAGTGAAGTGGAGGGGTGGGTCAGCCCCTCCACTTCACTAGGTAATAGAAAGTAATATTTCTTTTTAAATTAAATATTTAATAAGAAATATTACTTTCTTATATTCATAAACAAACATCAATAAAGTTTTTACCAAAAGGAGTAATGCTCATCCAGCCATAATGTATTATATAATTTGGACTCTCCCTTTTTAAGTTCTTATAATATGTTGATTTCTCATATATTTTATAATCATCATAACTCGTGTATTCTTTATTTTCTGAAAAATCTAAATCAACCAATCCCAACCTATTCAGGTTTGTAATTGACGAGGAATTTTCATCGCCAGTTTTTATATCGGATTCGTTACCATAAAAAACATTACTCTTAATTATTGAGAAACCATTATCGTAATCATGTACAAACCTTGCTATTGGAAAACCACCTACAGGATTAATAGTAAGTTCTATTTTCCCATTCCTTGATTTAGCAAGTTCTTCTACTTCTTTTAAACTTATGTAGCCAAACATGTCTTCATTTTCTTCATAACTACGTTGAGCTTGGTGTTTAATCAATAGAAGATTTAGTGCGTCTTCAGGAGACAATTGTTTAATGATTTCTATATACGAATGATGAACTTTCGATGTTTGTTTTTTGTTCATTGCAGCTACAATTAACTTCGAAAACATATTCCTAACTTTTTCTTCTTCTATATAATATTTAACTGCTTCTAATGCAGGACCAACAATACTTGTTTGGGGAACTTGACGGTCTTCTTCAGGTATCTGTACGGCTTCCTCTTCAATTGAAGTTTTTAAAGACTCTTGATGTTTTAAACGTTTTTTATCAGCTAAATGGCTAATACCGCCAAAAACCAAGTACCAAATATCATCAAAAGTTTTTAAAGGCGCATCTGTACTTCTTGTTGCTACGGTTGTTGCTACGGTTGTTGCTACAGTTGTTAATGTAGATGTGATAATCGGATCCATACTTTTACCTCAATTTTTTATATTTTCTAAAATATATCAAATTTTTCAATAGTTGTAAAAACTAAGTTACAAAAGACTTAATTAAGTTTAGTAGAAAGGGGAACTTCTTCTACAAGAATCGCCCATTGTGATACAACGGTATTGGAATTTGTTTTTAATTCTGTTATTAATTGTAATCGAGTTTCCATCAAGTCTGCTCTTGAACCACTCCATGAGGAAGGTTTAAATTTAGATAAGTATTCATTTAATACTTTAACAAGGTCTGGAGAGTTTGCAACAGAGACATTTTTAATTGATTTCTGGGTTTCAATGTCTTTAGTACTTATGTTTAGTATAATATAAATAGATTCTAGATCATCGATTTTATACATATAGGAAGAACCGAAATGGATGAGCAAATAAAAATAGATGTAATTAAAGAGTACAAAAAAGACTTAAAAATATATGAAGCATTTTGTAAAAAAGTAAAAACAAAACTAGTAAATATACTATCAGACCGATCGATTCAATATCTTATGACTAGTTCCAGAGTAAAAAAAATCGATTCAATCATTCAAAAATTACAATCAATTAAAATAGAGAAGAATATGCAATTCCTTATAAATTTGAAGCTATTAGTGAAATATTAAGAAAAAAAGGAGATATTACTATACCAATAATCTTTTTATGGTTTAAGAAAAGACATTGGAAATTCCAATGGATAGCAAGTAACTTATTGCAAAAGATTTTCCCATCTTTTGATGAAAAATTAGAAAATTATATTCTTGATGTTCTTTCATCCAAAAAACCTAAGAATGCTAAAGTCATATTAAATATATTAAAACACTATAATGGAGATCGGTCCACGCATAAAGTATGCCAAGAGTTTGTAGTAGTTTTTAATAGCAATCCTGAGTTGTTAAATGAACTTATGATTATTTTATCAGGTACAGGTATTTTGTTAGGAGAATACGGTTCCGTCGATGCATTTACTCAAAAGAGAAAAGATATTGTTAAATGGAATAAATCGAAAAATATACATATTAGAGCTTTTGTAAAGGAATTTTACGATTTCCTAGATAGACGCATTAATTCTGATAAGAAAAGAATTGATACGGAAGTTCAGTTGAAAAAATTGCAATTTGAATTTGATACCAAAGAAAAATAATTAAAAACTGAGAGAGAGTTCTATTTGTTCTATTTATTACAGATCGCACTTTGTGTAGAGGCTAGATTATATAAAAGGATAGATAATTGATTTGATTATCTATCCTTTTTATTTTTTGAATCATAGGTAAATGTAATAAAGGTGAATTACTCTATTTTTCTTTTGAATTTATTTTCTATAATAGCAGTACTAAGAAAAGAATTTATTTCAGGTGTTTCGATGAATTGAAGACCCCACTCAGTATTATGAAAAGCTGTATATCGATACTGAAAGACGGTGTTGCAAGTCATAAGAAGGACTACTTATGGCTGGGTGAGGAAGTCGATGAGCTATGGTGCCATTAGAGCCCAACATTTAGTCTGACTCCGACGATCACTGCGCATCACTGACTGTCGCTCCCTTGCAGGAAGAAGCCTATATTAAGCAGACTTTTCTTTTTAGAGGACGAGCAAATACTTGTCTTCTTTTTTTTGTGTTTGAGTAATATTATCTTTTCCAAGTTATATTTCTAATAAATTTTATAACAGTTTGCTTTTGTTAGTTTAATTGTGAGCTTTACCTAACATTAAATTTTTTATGTGAAAAATAATTAATAAGATTGTGTGTAAATCGGAAAAATTCACAGAAAATCCATTAAATATGCACATTTATAAATTATACTATTGAATTGATGAAATCTAAT
>NZ_NTZO01000083.1 GCF_002559405.1 Bacillus sp. AFS001701
TTAAAGAAAACAATTGAATTATATCGCTTTTTTTCAACAGATATTATTTTTATTGAAGGTTATAAAAGGGAAAGTTATCCAAAAGTAGTATTAATAAGAAGTGAGGATGATCTGAAATTACTTGATTCATTAACGAATATTATTTGTATGATCAGCCATTTTGAGATTGAAGAGGGTAGATTGAAAGATTATCAATATTTCCATCTTTATGATGAAGAAAATTATTTAGATTTCTTAATGAATGAAATGTCAAAAGGTAATTTCATAGAAGATAAAAAAAATAGATGAAAATATGGTTTATTTTGAAATGAGGAATTTAATTGTTTGAAGAGTTTTTAATTCCCCTTAAGATTTCCATTAAGGTTACGATTGTGGCAGGATTTATCGTTATTATTTTAGGGACTATAGCTGGAAGAATTCTCTCGATGAAATCTTTTAAAGGCAAAACACTTCTAGAAACAATTTTAATGTTACCTTTAGTTCTTCCTCCCACAGTTGTAGGGTTTTTATTATTAGTCATTTTCGGAAGACAAAGCTACGTTGGAAAAATGATTGAATGGGTATTTAAACAACCAATTGTTTTTACATGGTGGGCTGCTGTAATTGCATCAATAATTGTAGCATTTCCACTTATGTATCAGTCAGCAAAAACTGGATTTCAAAATGTAGACAATGAAATTGAAGAGGCAGCTAGAGTTTGTGGAGCAAATGAATGGAATGTTTTTTTCTTGATTTCAATTCCACTTTCATTAAAAGCCATTATCTCAGGAAGTATATTAAGCGTTGCAAGAGTACTAGGGGAATTCGGTGCTACACTTATGTTTGCTGGAAATATACCAGGAAAAACACAAACTGTCCCGACGGCAATCTATTTAGCAATTGATGCTGGAAATATGAAAATGGCTTGGCTATGGGTGCTTTCGATGGTCTTAATTTCTTTTATTATGCTGTTAGTCGTACAGTTGAAACAAAAATGATTTTGCAGATTGGTATTGTTTCAAATTAGTATATAATGCTGTATGTAGGGTGTTTTTCCTTTTTATTCCAAAATTTTAATTTACATAAAATAAAACCCAGTTTTACAATTAGAAGTTTAAAAATGAGAGGGTGGAAGGTATGGCAAATAAAGTTGAGTTAATTAATCTTGCAGTAGGATTACCGAGTAAAATGGAATATGGCGAAAACAAAGAAATGATAACGGGTATTTGTAAAGAAGGAATAGAAGAAGTTTACTTATCAAAAGAAGGATTTAAAGGCGATGGAGTAGCTGACTTAAAACATCACGGTGGACCAGATCGAGCTGTATGTGTGTATCCATATGAACACTACACACTTTGGGAAAAAGAGTTTAATCTAAATTTACCACTTTCCGCATTTGGAGAAAATATTACCGTCACAAATATGTTAGAAAAAGACGTATGCATTGGCGATGTCTACCAAATTGGCGATGCGATTATACAAATTACTCAAAGCAGAATTCCTTGTGACACAATTACAAGGAGAACGAATGTAGCACTTAAGAGAATCGTAGAAACTGGTTTTACAGGCTACTTATGCCGTGTATTAAAAGAGGGTACAATCAGAAAAGATTCAGAAATAGAATTAATCGAAACTCAAAAAAATAAAGTTTCAGTACTTTATTGCAACGAGATTTATTTCCACGATCCAAAAAATGTTGAAGGAATAAAAGCGATATTGGAAGTTCCAGAATTAGCTGAGGATTGGAGAATTCGGTTAAATAAGCGTTTGGAGAGTTTAGTTTAAATATTAGTTTACGGGAAGTCGCTTTCAGTTAGAGCGGCTTCTTTTTTATTAAATGCTTTTTTAAATTATAAAAGAGTCCCTAATTAGAGAATTTTCATTCATTTTTGAAATGCAAAAGAACATCTATCCAATTTAAAGACACAGACAGATGTTCTCGTAAAAGAAATTGAAGAATATACTATCATTCATTCAATTCGTAGTATAGGAAAAAATCGTATTTCATTTTTTCTACTTTTTGAACTTAAAAGTTCCACCATCTGTCACTACGACGACCGGAATTATCTCGTCTTTCATCGTCACAACGATCTACTGCACGACAGAAGTCTTCTTGATCAACTGTGATTCTCGCATTAAACGTAACCTCTCTATTTCTTCTATTATTTCTATCATCGTTTCTATCATCGTTTCTATCATTGTTTCTATCATTAAATCTGTCGTTATTTCTATCATTATTTCTTCCATTGTTACAGTTGCAACTCATTATAACACTACCTTTTCCTTTAATTTCATCTCGATATCTTATGATTGGACAAGCAAAATGATATGGACAAGTGTTTGATTTTAACAAATTTGTTATGCAATTCCATGTATTTATTTAGCTTGGATTGGAAAAATCGCTTAAATAGGCGTTTGGAGTTTAGTTTTAAATTTACGTAAAAGGAAGTCACTCGAGGGAGAGGGGTTTCTTTTTTTGTACATGAAAAGAGTCTTATTTTTATATAGCTTTCATAAGTATATATGGATTAAAAAGTATATTTTGTCTAATAAATCATGTGAAATTAATCGCATGTTTTTCTTTAAAAATGTTTCTATATACAAAAAAAGTAAGGCGAGCTTCTAACTACTTTAAATAATGTAAGGTTTAATTAGTTTATTTTAATTGGAGGTAATGGCAAATGCTAGGTGCAATCGAAGCAGGTGGAACAAAGTTTGTATGTGCGGTCGGAGATGAAAATGGCAATTTAATTAGGCGTATTCAATTCCCGACAACTGTGCCAGATGAAACGATTTCACAAGTAATTGAATTTTTTAAGAACTATCCCATAAAAGCAATTGGTATTGGATCATTCGGTCCGATTGATGTAAACGAGGCGAGCTCTACTTACGGTTCGATTACATCAACCCCTAAAATGGCTTGGCAAGGCTTTCCTTTCGTACAAGCAATTAAGCAGCATTTTTCTGTTCCAATTGGTTTTAATACGGATGTGAATGCAGCGGCACTAGGTGAAGCAACACTTGGTGCAGCAAAAGGGTTAGATAGCTGTTTATATATAACAATTGGTACGGGTATAGGGGCTGGAGCTGTCGTAAATAGTCATTTACTTCAAGGAATCACACACCCTGAAATGGGACATATATTAGTGAGACGTCATCCGAATGATGAGTTTGTAGGGAACTGTCCATACCATCGTGATTGCTTAGAAGGCTTAGCCTCTGGACCTGCAATTGAAGCACGATGGGGGCAAACAAGTTCAAATCTAATCAATCGAAAAGAAGTTTGGGATTTAGAAGGATATTACATTGCCCAAGCACTTATGCAATACATATTAATTCTTTCGCCTAAGAAAATCATTCTTGGTGGGGGCGTAATGAATCAAATACAAGTTTTTGAAAGTGTATACAAATATTTGAAAGAGCTAGTTTGCGATTATGTTAGTTTACCAGAATTGAATGAGTATATTGTACCACCTAGTTTAGGTAATAACGCTGGAATTACCGGAGCTCTTATTCTTGCACAGAATGCTTTAACTAAAAATGCACTAGTTTAAATAGCCTATAGGAGGAAATAGCATGCAACCATTATTTTTAAAACCAGTATTTAAAGAACGAATTTGGGGTGGAACAGCTTTAAAATCAGATTTTAACTATAATATACCAAATGAAAATACAGGTGAATGCTGGGCAATTTCAGCTCATCCTAACGGTGCATCCATTATTGAAAATGGACCATTTGCAGGTATTGCATTAAATGAATTATGGAAAAAGCAACCGGAGTTATTTGGTCACCCAAAGGAAGAGGTTTTCCCACTTTTAACGAAAATTTTAGACGCAAATATGGATTTATCTGTTCAAGTACATCCTGAAGATTCTTATGCAAAGGTTAATGAAAATGGTGATCTCGGGAAAACAGAATGCTGGTATATTCTTGACTGTAAAGAAGATGCACATATGATATTTGGCCATAATGCCAAAACAAAGGAGGAACTAATTAGCCAAATTAAGGAAGGCGAATGGTCAGATTTACTTCGCAGTGTAAAAATTAAGCCAGGTGATTTTTTCTATGTCCCAAGTGGTACCATACATGCTTTATGTGAAGGAACTCTCGTATTAGAAACACAACAAAGCTCTGATACAACTTATCGAGTTTACGATTATGATCGAAAAGACTATGAAGGAAATTTAAGAGAGCTTCATTTAAATAAAGCAATCGATGTAATAACAGTCCCTCATCAAGAAACAGAAGTGGAATTTAAGACAGAGGAAAAAGAAAATATAAAGATTAATACATTTGTAGATTCAGAATTTTTCACCGTCTATAAATGGGATATTACTGGTAAAGCTTATTTAACATATAATGATCAATATTTACTTTTAAGTGTAATAAACGGTAATGGGAAACTGATTCATAGTGGAGAAGAATATAGTTTATCAAAAGGCTCGAACTTCATCATTCCTGTTGGATTTGGAGAATTTGTTTTAGATGGAGATTGTGAAATAATTGTTTCGCATACTTAAGAATTAAGGGAAAACAAGGGCATCCTTTCAGAAGATTTCTAGACTGAATGCAAGCGCTTGCCTTATGAGGTGCGAATTTATCTAAGATGTAAATGAGCACCACGGATAGGCGAAGCAAAGAAGAAAGCGAGCGTTTGTTAAGAAAAAAGGCAGCTTATTAGCTGCCTTTTTAAAATTTAACTTCACTAGTAGTTTTAGGATCAGCTAACCAACGCAGAGTCTGATTATGGTGTTTAATAATTTGCTCAGCAGTTAGCTCATCTGAATCCCATGTACTATGAGCATCCGTAACAAGTGTAACTTCATAGCCATTTCCAAAGGCGTTTCTAGTCGTTGTATCAACACAGATTTCCGTTTGAATTCCCGCCATGATTAAATGATTAATTTCTTGTTTTGCTAGCTCTTCTTTTAAATTCGTCTTAAAAAATGAGTCTGGTGTTGTTTTATGTATAATGATATCTCCATCAATTGGAGCAATATCTGACTGAATTTCCCAACCAGGTGTACCAAATTCAAGTGGAGAATCTTCTTCAGAATGCTGTATATAAAATATTGGCGTATTCGTAGCCCTTGCTTTATCGATCAATTTGTTTAGATTATTTAATAATGTTTCCCAGTTATATACCGGATTAGATTCGGAGAACATAAAAGCCTGTACATCAATTACTAAAAGAGCTGTTTTTTTCATTAATATATCTCCCCTTAGAAAATTGGATATTTTTTACCCGTTATAGAAGAAAATATATCATGATTAACAGCAGAGGAGAAGGGGTTATTTTCAGAAAATTTTGCTTGTTGTTATTTAAAACTATTTTTCGGATAGTTGGATACCGTGCCAGTTGCTTACATTACATTGGCCGGATTCATTACTACCTACAGCTACAACTGTGCCATCTGCTTTAAGTCCAAGAGTATGTGTGCAACCCGCCGAAATCGCTACAATATCGCACCAGTCACTTACATTACATTCGCCATGGCTCTTCAACCCGGTAGCCATAACTGAGCCGTCCGCTTTAAGTCCTATCGTATGATTACTACCCGCCGAAATCGCTACAATGTCTTGCCATTCGCTTACATCGCATTGACCATCCTTATTCAATCCCACAGCAACAACCGTGCCGTTCGATTTTAGCCCGACCGTATGAAGATAACCCGCAGCAACCTCCACAATATCATGCCATCCACTCACTTTACATTGGCCATACCGATTATTACCTACAGTTGTAACTGTGCCATCCGCTTTAAGTCCGACAGTATGCCAGTCACCTGCCGCAATCCCCACAATGTTGTGCCAATCACTTACATTGCACTGACCATCGTTGTTTCGACCTACAGCTACGACCGTACCATCTGATTTAATTCCAACAGAACGACGCCAACCAGCCGCAATTGCCACAATATCGCACCATTCGCTTACATTGCATTGTTCATGCATATTCCATCCCACAGCCACAACAGTTCCGTCAGATTTAAGCCCAATCGTATGAGAATTACCCGTGTGAGCCTTACCCGCAGCAACCGCTACAATATCGCGCCAATCTTTTACTTCCAGTTTGCTATATTTATGATCACCAACAGCTGTCACAGTACCATCTGATTTAAGCCCGACGGAATGACGATATCCAGCTGCTATAGAATCTTTAGGGAACATTTTTACTTTTAACTTCGCTTCGTTCGGTGAAGGATAATCCATGTTTATACCTCCTATTACTAACAGGATTTAAATAGTAATTCTAACTAAAAATCTTTAGATTTAATCAAATACTTAACTTTTATTCTACAATCTTTAGTCCCATCAATGCTGCAAATTGAACGGCTTGAGTTGATGAAACTTTACAGCCGTTTAAATTACTAATTGAAACGGTTAATTCATTAAAAGTAGAACTACTAATATCGATACCTTTGAGTGATGTTTGTTCAAAATTTGCTCCATCAATATCACATCTATTAAAATCAACTTTTTTGAATTTACAATCATAAAAATCAGTACTTTTTAGAACAGAGTCTCGAAAAATTACTTTTTCTAGTTTTGATTCTCCGAAGAGAGACAAGTTTAAAACAGAATTTTCAAATTGTACATTTCCAATGCTAGATTCCGTAAAATTTGCACCTAATAATTTACAATTTTTAAAGATAACTTTGTGGATAGAAGAATTTCTCATAGTGCAATTTGATAAATCACAGTCTTCAAAATATACATCAGTCATACTGATATTTTTAAAATCTGTATTCGTAAATTTACAATTCTTGATGACCGCTTTATATAAATATACTCGATCTACAACTTCATTTTCAAAAACAGAGCCAGAGATCTCACACATTCCTAATTCTGGGTCCTCTTCATAAAAAATATCATAAAAATTCTTAGCTATTAATTCTTTGGGGATAGTAGGTGTATCGATTTTCATAGTGATTCCTCTCTTTAAATAAGTTGGATGAAACTTACATCCATTAGATTTGCTACTCAATACTATAAAGAACTTTGAGTTTTAAAAAAAGACTTTTAATTTTATTAGGTCTGTGTACAAAACAGCTTTTTTTTTGAAGTAGAAACGAAAACTCTATTGTCAAATTCTATCCTTTTATAAATAAAATTTAATATCGAATATTAAATCGCTTGTTCTAATTTACAATTTTTAAAAAATTGAAATCTCTTAAACTTCCATATTTATACTAGGATACTTGTCCAATCTATTTTCTATCATTTTGACTAAATTATATTAAAACTATCAGGAGGTGATTTAATTTATCCAATCCGTCCGGTTACTAGTGCTAGTGTAACTGAAAGACAAAGATCTTTTAATAGATTAGAAAATGCACAAGCAGAATTTCAAAGATTAGTAATTCGCGTTTCACACACTATTACAGTTGCTCAAACTGAAGCTCAAGCTTTAGTTTTAGTACAAGCTTCACTACAAGCTGCAATCGAAGCTGTAATTCTTATTTTTGGTGATGATCCAAGAATTAGTCAATTACAAAAAGTTGCTCAATCTTTAGAAAACCTTCAATTACAATCACAATCTGTTTACATTGAAAATTCAGATGGAATTGTCGTAACACAAACTGAACTGCAAATTGAAGTAGTCATTCAAGCTGCAATTCAATTATTAGCACAATTAGTAGCAAAACTCGGCTAATAATATTTGGAGAAGAAAAGGACAAACTTTATAATATGTCCTAAACCTCTTATTCAAATTTGTTAAATGATTTTTTGCTAGGGTTTATGACTTTTTTTGAAGCTGTTGGTAGTCTCCCGTCTCCAAAGAAAGTTATCCTGATTTAGATTTTAATACCATCTATAATTAATTATTAAAAATAAAAACAAAAGTATCGCTTCACGCTACATATTCTTTGTTTTAAAATAGTAGAAATAATAAAAACTTTGAAAAGGGGAAGAGTAGATGAATATTAAAACAACAGAAGTAAATGGGCAACTAATTGCAATCGCCAATGTAGATTCAGTAATTCTTGCAGATGAGCAGAGTGCTTTAGATCTTATTATGACAATAAGTTATGATCATAAAAGTAATCGAATAGCTCTTAACAAAGAAGCAATTTCAGAAGGCTTTTTCAATCTTAGTACGAAACTTGCAGGTGCAGTGCTTCAGAAGTTCGTTAACTACAATATTAAGTTTGCGATTATAGGTGACTTTTCTAGTTATACAAGTAAGGCACTAAAAGATTTCATTTACGAGTGTAATAAAGGGAATAATGTATTTTTTGTTTCAACAGAACAAGAAGCAATTGATAGATTATCTAAAGCAAACTAATCACTAGTTTTGACAAAAGATAAAATGATCATCATTGTTCCAAACGTGTAGATGATCGGCACGGTATCCGCGAAGCCATAGTACACCATTAATTCGTCTAATGTAAAAACCTTTTGGAAAATCTTCATCTTTAGATAGTGCCTCAGATGCAATTGTGATTGAGCCGGATGGAGCTTGATGTTGCTTTACGGAAATCCCAGAAAAAACTTCTGGTTGATCTAAGTACGACAGTCTTAGATAAGGTCCTAGCTCAAGAGGGCACAATTCCAAATTTAGTTCCTTTGCTTTTTTATATATTTGAGGTGTTGTAGCTCCTTCTAAAAATCCAAGATCGCCAATCGTTAGTTCAACTGTTTGAAGGCTATACTTTGTATTTGATACAGTAAAGTGATCATCTTTTAATAGCATCTCACCATATTCATTCATCGAGAAAGAGGCTTGATGTAGTTTCTCGATTAACTGGTATTTCGTTTGGCCACCTATTTCTACTATTCTAGTAATAAATGGACAATTAGGTATATTTTTTCTTTTTCAATATGCATTTTGTTCACTCCTACTTCATATTATTGTGCTTAAACTATTCTATAGTTGTAAATAAATTTCCTTGTTAAACTAAGAGATAATAATAGGTCTTGAATTTTTTGATGAACAGATGAGTAAAAATTTAAAAAGAAATTGGAGTTGAATGATGATGAAAACAATCGGGCTGATTGGTGGTATGAGTTGGGAGTCTTCATTACTGTATTATCAAATTATGAACGAACGTGTGAAAGAAAAGCTTGGCGGTCATCACTCCGCAAAAAGCTTACTGTATTCAGTCGATTTTCAAGAAATTAAAACGCTTCAGTTTGAGGACCGATGGGATGAGTTAACGAAAATTATGATTGATATTGCTAAAAAACTGGAGACAAGTGGAGCAGATTGTCTTGTTATTTGTACGAATACAATGCATAAGATGGCCAAGGAAGTTGAAGAATCGGTCAAAATTCCTTTATGTCATATTGCAGATGCAACTGCTAAAGAAATTGTAAATAATGGAATTAAAAAAGTTGCTTTGTTAGGAACAGCATTTACAATGGAGCATGATTTTTATAAAGGTAGATTAATTGAGCAGTTTGGTTTAGATGTTATTGTCCCAAATGAAGCTGAAAGAAAACGAATACATAATATTATTTATGAGGAACTTTGTCTTGGAATTGTTAAAGAGGATTCTAAGCAAGTTTATTTAAACATAATCGATCAATTAATTGAACACGGAGCGGAAGCGGTTATTTTGGGGTGTACTGAAATAACGATGTTAATCTCTCAGGAAAATTGCAGTATCCCTGTCTTTGATACGACAAGAATTCATGCTGAAAGTGCTGTGGATTTTGCTTTAGGTATTCAATAATAAAAGAAACCCACAAGGTATAAAAAATTTCCTTGTGGGTTTTCATATTTCACGATATAGAACAATTAACCTTCAATAGGGAAATCGTTGTTTCCTTGAACAAGTGTTTTCTCTTTTCGAATCATATATAAATTGAAGACAATATAATAGGCAAACATGATTAGCATTAGCCCAGCAGACCATCCAGAAGCCATGCTTTGTAATCTATTAGATAAAACATCATTTTGTAATCCATTTAGTTTTTCAATTGAGTAAATATCATAATAAAGAAGAACACTGTACTTATACGCATTCTCTTCTTATTCAATTGCTGCCAGCCGATTCTTCGGCGGACCCTTTTAAAGATGCGATAAACTAAAAGTAAAAGAATAATTCCAATAAAAATATATTGTTGATTCATTGTTTTTCTCCTTAATTTGTATTGTATGTTCATATGATATTCTTTTATTTATTTTGAATCGACTTCTATTTGATAGAAATTTATTCATAAAGTCTATAACTAGAGATAGAGGAAAACAGGAAGAATATTCATTAAAATTAAAAGTGATTTTTTTAAAGGTAAATGAGAGGAGTAAGTTTATTTTGAAGGAGAACAAAGTCTTCTTATTAAGACCAATCATAGGTGCTACTATTATTTTAATTTTCATGAGCACCGGGAAGTTATTTAGTGGACCACCTCTTAAAACGACACTTTATTTAACTATCTGGGTTACTTTAACATGTATTTTATTGATTCCTAAAGATAAATGGTCGAATGTAAATTTAGTTATTGCTTTTAGTATTATGGTGATTGAAGCGTTAGTAGGATTAATACTATTTAAAGAAGTAAATGTGTTGTATTTTTTAGCATTTATGTTTCACGTAACGATTATTCGGTCCTCTTTATCGAGGACTCCGATTACATCAATTATCGTTATGATTGTCATTGCTTTAATCTATACGCGATTCGGACACCAAGATTTATTAAATGTTTTAACCTATATTTTGATCTCAATTATTATTTATTTAAATATAAGAAGTAGAATGCAGCGAAATGAAATGTATAAATTGAATAAACAATATGTCGTTAATTTAGAAAAAGCATACAGTCAATTACAAGAAGCATCTTCGACTGTTATGCAAAATGCAATTTTAGAAGAGAGAAATCGAATTGCAAGAGATATACATGATGCCGTGGGACATAGTTTAACTTCAATCATCGTTCAAATACAAGCTGTACAATATATGATAAAAAAGGATCCAAATCGAGCTGAACAAAGTTTAAAGGATATGTTAGTAGTTGCTCGAAAAGGTTTAGATGATATACGAAAATCCGTTCATTCACTTGCTGATGATCTTCCTCACTCTGCAATTGGCACATTAGAAACATTACTGGCACATATGGAGTCCTCATCAACTATTCAATATTCCTTTAAAGCGGAGATTGGTGATGTTGAATTAGAAATACTGTTTAGAATTTTACAAGAATCAATTACAAATGTTATACGTCATTCTCAAGCTACAAAACTAGATGTTGTACTGAAAAAGGAAGCTGAAGTCATCAATATGACCATTAGGGATAATGGGGATTTAGAAAATGCTCAAAAAATTAATGAAGGATTTGGATTAAAATCAATGAGAGAAAGACTAGAGAAAATGAATGGTAGTCTTTCCTATTCAGTTATTTTTCCACATGGCTTTGAAATCGTTGCAAAAATACCATTGTGATGAAGGAAAGGGTGAGAAAATATGTCAAATGAAAAAATAAAGGTCTTACTAGTTGATGACCAAACGATGATTAGGCAAGGCTTTAGTTATGTAATCAATCTACAAGATGATCTGAACTTAGTTGGTGAAGCATCCAACGGAATAGAAGCAATTAAGCTAGCAAAAGAAAAACTCCCAGATGTCATTCTGATGGATATACAAATGCCAAATCTTTCAGGAATAGATGCTACAAAAGAAATAATGAACCAATTACCTACGACGAAAATAGTTATATTAACTACATTTGATGATCAAGAATATATTTACCAAGGTATTCGCGCAGGAGCTGTAGGGTTTTTATTAAAGGATGCTGAAGTTGAAGAAATGCTTGATGCGATTCGCTCAGCCCATCGTGGTGAAGCTATTTTTAAAACAACCCTTGCAGCAAATGCACTTTCTAGAGCGATTGTTTCTGGATTTGCCATTCCAAGTAAAAAAGGTGAATCAATACTAATCGAAAAACTAACGGATCGCGAACAAGAAATCCTCCAAGAAATGGCCTATGGACTTCGAAATGACCAAATCGGTAAGAAATTATTTATAACGGAAGGTACTGTAAAATCTCATGTCCATCGTATATTACAAAAATTTAGCTGTGAAGATCGAACACAAGTAGTCGTAACAGCACTTAGGAATGGAATGGTGAAGTAAGAAGGAAGTTTAGGAAAGTAAATAAAAAGTAGATGTTATTTCTATCTGAGATAACACCTACCTTCTTTGAACCGAAATCTACATAAATGAAATTTTTCATAATGGCTTGTATTACTTTTAAAATCAATTCGGAGGAATAAGTGGAAAGGAAAGTTTAGGAGAAGAAGTTTCGAATTGAAAAGTGCTAATTTTAGTTTGAATTTAAGGTTAGAAGAAGTAATTATAGGGATGACTTTAGAATCAGTAATAAAATAGTGTAGAAAATCTTCGTTACATAGACTCGGTAATAAATGTGATCATAAAATACATCTAATGAAATAGATATAATATTAAATGGTCGAAAGCAAGAGTTTGTTCTAGACACTGAACTATTTTGTACAAGTTTTTTTATGAAAAAAAGAGGAAAAAATAAAAAAACTACGAACTATTATAATTACTAATTCATTCGTTAATCGAAGTACTTTTTTCATTGAAAATTGGATATGTATTTTATTAAGTAAGTTTGTTAACAATACGAAAATTAAATAAAATTTACTAAAGAGGTGTAGTCAATGAGCTTCCATGATCCAAACGAATTTGATGAATTGATACCAAATGATACCGATTTAAATTTTATTAAGAAATTTCCAGAAGTTGAAGAAGCGATTGGAATTGATGAAATTCTGAAGTGGTTAGAAGATTAATGAAATGAGATTAAAAAAAGTACTTTCTAGTCTATAGAGAGTACTTTTTTAATTATTTATAAAGATAAAGGAATCAGCTTCCTTAAAGAGGCTGATTCTTTTTTGTTTGATCATAGTGGACTGAATATTCATTAAATCAGGTAATGTAAAAGGTCTACTGAGGAAATGGAATAGGGTAAAAGATAGGGAGGGAAATTACAATAAATAATTAAAAAGAACCAATATAAAATAGATTATTTTGGTTCTTTCTATTTTATATTTGCGTATTATGTTGGTTTGAAATTATGTAATCATACCTATAGTAAGACCTGTTAAGAGGTATTGCTTTCCTATATATAGAAGTAGTCTAAGTGAATAATTTGTAAGGGCTTTCATTTTGGTTTTTTTGCTTTAATTAACGTTTGAACAACACGTACTTAATTAAGGAGGCTAATTAGAAATGAAGAAAAATCAGTTTGATACAAAGTTGATTCACGAAGGCTACAAAACTAGTGAGTATCAAGGGAGTCTAACTCCTCCATTATTTCATACGTCTACCTATACATTTCCAACTGCACAGCATGGAGAACAGTCCTTTGCTGGAGAAAGAGATGACTTTATTTATTCAAGATTAGGAAATCCAACCGTTCAAATTTTGGAAGAACGAATGGCTGCGTTAGAAGAAGGAGAAGTAGCGTTAGCATTTGGTTCTGGAATGGCTGCTGTGTCTGCTACAATTTTCTCTTTAATTAGTACTGGAGACCATATTTTATGTTCAAAAGGCATATACGGTTGTACGTATGGATTTTTAGAAATGCTAGAGAGTAAATTCGGCATTGAACATAACTTTTGCGAAATGGATACTGAAGAAGAAATTCAAAACTTAATCCAAGAAAACACGAAAGTTATCTTTATTGAAACACCAATCAATCCTACTATGAAAGTCATAGATATTGAAATGGTTGTCGAAGTTGCGAAGAAATATAATATTACGGTAGTTGTTGATAACACATTTTGTTCACCTTATTTACAAAAGCCATTAACACTAGGCTGTGACATTGTGCTACATAGTGCAACGAAATATATTAGTGGTCATGGTGATGTAGTTGCAGGAATTGTTGTTTGTAAAAGAAAAGAGTTAGCTGAACGAATGATCCCTATTCGAAAAGATATAGGAGCGATTATGTCACCATTTGATGCATGGCTTTTGCTTCGAGGATTAAAGACATTAGCAGTTCGAATGGACCGTCAATGTGAAAATGCAAAAAAGGTCGTTTCATTTTTACAATCGCATCCAATGGTTAAGGATGTATTTTACCCTGGAGATTTTAAAAGCCAAAATTATTTTATTGCAAGTAAGCAAATGAAAAAAGGTGGAGGAGTCTTCGCATTTACAATTGACGGGACAAAGGAAGAAACACAGGAATTTATTAACCATTTAGAAATGATAAAAATAGCAGTAAGTCTAGGTGATACAGAGACATTAGTACAGCATCCGGCGACGATGACACATGCAGTCGTTCCAAAAGAGCTACGAGAAAAAATGGGCATAACAGAAAATATGCTACGCATGTCAGTTGGTTTAGAAGCATGGGAAGATATTGTAGCGGACTTACAACAAGCTTTACGTAAATCTAGTAGCAATTCATTATGTTAAGCTTGAGTTGATAAAAAAGTACTTTCTAAATTTTACTTAGAAAGTACTTTTTAATTTAGCTCTAAAATTAAATCGGAAAATCAACAATTTCATAAATAATATTTTTATCAATCCTAAACTCAATGGCAAAATGCAGATCAAAATCGACGAGTTGGTGGACTGTTATATATGAATCATGAATTTCATTAATGCGAACTACATAATGATAAATTAGCGTTTTTACGATGACGACCTCGCCTTTAAACTCCTTTGCAAGACGATTAATCCTTTTTTGTGTTTGAGGAGTCGTGCTTTCAGATACCGTTATATAATGTCTCTTCGCCTGCCATGACTCATCACTTGTAAAATCTCCTTGCTCATTTCTTGAAGAAACACTTTTACATGATAATTTACCAATCTCAATCACCAACGCTAAATCAATTCGAATTTGTCTAAACACCTCATCAGAGGCCAAAATGATCATATTTAATGAATGGTCTTCATTAATTGATACTAATCTTCCTCTATAATTAAATAAAAATGTCTCTAAAAAAACCTTTTTCCCAAGTAATTTCTTAGCTCTTTTTAAAATATGACTTCTATTCTCTGGTGAAGTGCTTTTAGCTATGCTCCATAAGTTTGATACTACATTTTATGAAACGAATTCTACTCATCGAAACGGTCAATATCATTAGTTAAAAAATTTTATAGGACGAGCAGTCTTTCAAAGGGAAGATTTTTAAGATTATTGACATAAATAGGGGGTATATCTAGTCAAAATCGTAATAGTTATATAATAATGTCTATGTGAAATTACAAGTTTGATTTAATTTTTTGCTGAATAGACTGATTAGACTTAATTAAAGGCACTAGCTTTTGATGAAAAGAAGCACGATATACGGATAGTAGTATGGGTATATTTTTAGTTTAATTGCGTTTTTCATCCTTTTAATTGCATTTCTGGAACTTTTAATTGCGATTCCAGGAATTTAATTGCAGATTTGCCATTATTAATTGCGATTCTTGGAATTTAATTGCACTTGCTAGAGTAATTAGAACTAATACCCAATCAAAAAAAATCCAGCAAGCCCTCATAAAAATGGACCACTAGATTTTTTAAAAAAAACTACTTATTCAAAGAATCAATAATCGGATAAAGCTCTTCTAAATGAGTAATTTCATATGTAGGTACAACTTCATTTCGCTTTTTATAATGCCTATTAATCCATACGTTTTTCATTCCAATTCTGCTTGAGCCTAAAATATCAGTCATAAGATTATCTCCGACCATAATGACCTCTTCTTTTGATAGTTCCATTAATGATAAGGCATGTTCAAAAATACTTGGATCAGGTTTACCTTTTCCGAAGTCTCCAGAAATTAGTATTTGATCAAAATATTCTTTAATCTTTGGTGTGATTGAAAGCTTCGTATGTTGCAAATCAGGGGAGCCGTTTGTTAGTAAGAGTAGTTTATACTGTCCATTTAATCGATCAAGTACATCAAATGTTTCATCGTATACAAAAGGGTTTCCTTTGCGTTCTTCAGGGAATGTTTCAGCTAATAAATGACCAAATTCTGGATCATCTATTCCAAATGCTTTTAAGCCAAGCGTCCATGCATTTTTTCGATAGGTAGGTGAATTCTCCCTCATTTTTGGAAATTGATCATGAGCATCTAAAAAATTCCCCCATAGTCCTTCGAATGGATTAATGCCAATTAATTTTGTGAATTCGTATGTATCGTATGATTCATAAAGCTTTCTAGCCGCATCACGAACGGCATTTTCAAATTCAGTTGGATCAATACCGTATTTTTCTGCAGCAAGCTTACAAGTATTTTCAAATGCAACTTGAACACTTTTTTGGTCCCAAAGTAAAGTGTCATCCAAATCAAAAATGATTCCTTTAATCATAAAAAAAAGCCCCTTCCTAATATGAACTGTATAAATTATCCACTATCGTACTAGGAAAATATGAATTAGTAAATAGGAAGCTACTAAAATTTCACTTTTTTTTAGTTACAATGTAAGGTTTATTTATTTTAAATTAATAATATAGTACAAATGACGATTAAATGGAATATAATACTTTGTTGATTTTGTTTTAATTAATGATGAAAAGAGTGAGTATATGTCATTTGAGGATTTTGTAAACTGTCATTCAATGCAAATTCATACGAAGGCGGTCTTCGATAAACAAAATAAATTAATGCGATATTCGCTTACAAGAACTTGGGATGAATCAAAAAAGAAAGCTACTCTTGTATTACTTAATCCTTGTCGGGCAAATCATCTAAAGAGTGATTATATATTGGCGAGATGTCTTAACTTTTTTATAGATTATAAGAAAGGTAACTTCGGATCGCTAGAACTAGTAAATCTTTTTGCATTAATGGAACCGGATTCAACAAAGCTAAAAGGGAAAAAGTGCGAAGTTGGCGAACATAACGATGAAGCGATTAAATTAGCGATTAGTAACGCAGATATTATTATAGTAGGTTGGGGTTCAAGTAAACGATTTAAATGGCGAATAAAAGAAGTTCTAGATCTGCTAGAACCTTATAAAGATAAATTATTTAATTTTTGTGATGACTCAAATCGGAAGGATATATTGATTCACCCAGTTATTTTAGCGGAACGACATTGGTTAGAAAAATTAAATTTTGAAGCACTTTATGAATGGACTACAAAAAATTAATCATAATGATATTTCTGAAGACAACTCATTTGGGTTGTTTTTTTTTATTGCTTGAAAATTCAAACTTATATTTATAAAAATTGTTATAATAAATTGAGCATTGGTAAATAGATACACTTTAAATTAATTACTAAACTTTACTAAAATTGCCGAAGTTCTAGAAACTCAATTATTACTTGAGTCCATTTTTCCTCAATTCAAGTAACACTTGATTTTAACTATTCAATTAACTAGATACAATGAAATTAACTTTTAAATAGAGGTGATATTAATGTTTGATATGAAAAAAGTAGGTAGACAAATCGCTCAATTAAGAAAAGCAAACAAGATTACACAGATGAAGCTAGCTGATCAACTAGGTGTTAGCTTTCAAGCAATTAGTAACTGGGAACGTGGAGAGACAATGCCTGATATTTCAAAATTACCCGAGCTTGCTGAAATATTTAATGTAAGCATAGATGAAATTTTAGGAAATGAAAAAGGTGTTAAGCTGATTAATAATTTAATTGAAAAAGATCATCCTGATACTTCAATTGAGTTAGAAGTTGAAAAAGAAGAATTTTTAAATGTTGCACTAATTCTTAATATCGATCAAGCAGACTTAGTATTTAGAAACGTTGAGAATGATCTGACGATTATTGATACAGCGGATATTGCTCCATTTGTTAGTGAAGAACTAATCGATGAATGTGCAAAGAAAGAATTTGATTCGAATGGAATCAAGGGATTAACAAGGATTGCACCTTATATTAGTAACGATGTAATTGATGAATTTGCGAAGAAAGAGTTTGAGTCAAATGGAATTGAAGAATTAACTCGGGTGGCACCGTTTATTAGTCAGGAGTTAATTGATGAATTAGCAAAAAAAGAGTTTGAATCGAATGGTATAAAAGGATTTACATCTTTGGCACCATTTATTAGTGATGAAGTAATGAATGAATTAGCAAAGAAAGAGTTTGAAACAAATGGTATAAAAGGATTAACTCGGGTGGCACCATTTATCAGTGAAGAAGTAATGAATGAATGTGCAAAGAAAGAGTTCGAAACAAATGGAATAAAAGGATTAACTCAGGTGGCACCATTTATTAGCGACGAGATCATCGATGAATGTGCAAAGAAAGAGTTTGAGTTGAATGGCATAAAAGAAATAACATCAATGGCAGCATTTATCAGTGATGAAATAATCGATGAATGTGCAAAGAAAGAGTTTGAAACAAATGGTATAAATGGACTAGCATCAATGGCACCATTTATTAGTGCTAAAATAATTGATGAATGCACAAGAAAGAGTTATGAATTAAACGGGATCAAGTCATTAACACCAATCTGTCCATTTATTGAAGGTGACCTACTTAATGATCTTGCTTTAGATGCAATTTCAAAACATGGCATTAATGAAATTTTTTCAGTGATTCCATTTTTAGATTCAAAAATTGTAAAAAATGCAGTAATTAAATAAGTTTCAAAATGAACTTGTTTACTTTCAGGGGTCGCAATTAGGACCCTTTTTTATTTTTTCTAGACATTTTATTAATAAAAAAGGATATTTTCTGGACAATTCAGTAATATCCTTTATCATATAATTAGTAAAAATAATGAAAAGGTGACGACTTTATGAAAAAATTACTTGTTATCGGGGCTTTAGCAATCTGTCTAATTATTTCTGCACAAACAAATCCGTCTAAAGGAGAGTTTGTCACTTGGGCAAAGGATCAACTTAAATTGGAATCAAAAAATAAATATATTGATTTCGGGATTGACTTATTAGGTGAAAAACTTATTAGTAAGGTTACAACTAAAAAAGATTATGTCTTTTTTTCAGTTTACGAGGTGAAGGCTTTAGATAAGGAAATAAAAGTGATCGGTTTATTTAATCATTTTATTCCAATTTCAAAAAAATAAATTCGAAGTGTTAGTGGAAAACTTTGATTGCTTGTATATAATAGAAGAATAAAGTTAAAAGAGGTGGAAAGAATGAGCAAATCAAAAGCAAGAAAATTACGAGAAAAGCTAGTTAGAGAAGGTAAACGAAATCCAGAATTAAGTAGAAGTTCATTTGCGATGTTAGATCTAAATACGCGTAGAACAAAAACGAAACAAGAAAAATTAAATCAAGTTAAACATAAAAAACAGTCCTTTGGAAAAGATGATTTTCAAACAAAGGACTGTTTTTATTTAGATGCTTATCTTATTGTTGTGTAGTAGGCGCTTTTTTTACTTTATTAGCGAATTTAACTGTTAGATTTGTTTTATATACGTCAGCAGCAGCTTCAAATTGATTGTAAGTAGTATTAAATTTTTTAAAAACGGCAGTTGCATTTACAAGAGCAATTTTTGCTTTTGCCACATCTCTTTTTTCAATTGCATTATCTAAGCTTTCATTATCTTCTATATCATAGAGCTCATCAAAACCATCTTTAAAATACTTATTAAACATAGAATCTAAATCTTTTTCGATTTGGCGATGTGTTGTGTAATCCATATCAAGAACATCGTATGCATAGCTAATAATTTCTTGATCTTTAGATGTCATCCCATAAAAGTGTTGATTTATTAACGCATATTCAGTTTCATAGTTTTTATATTCAACAGATAATTGCTTACGAATATAAATTTCATTTTCCGTGAAAATTTGATCCTCGATAACGTATACATATGACTCGATCATATCATATGTGTGGTTTTGGTAATTTCTAATTGCCATCAATTTATTTTTTTGTGTTGTAAAGTATGTTTTAGCACCCTTTGAATCTACTTTTTTAATATATGTATTAAACTGTGCTGTTACTTTCTTCATGTCTACTGCTGCATTGTCTTTTCGCGCTTTATCAATTCTTGTTTTAAAGCTCGTTGTTTTTTTCACTAGTTCATCTTTACCTGTATATCCGTACTTATTAAATAAAGTAACATCAGTTTGAAGTTCTTTATAATAATCATAAACATCTTGATCTGTATAATAGATTTCACTTTTTAAGTTGTTCAGTACTTTAATATAAGAGCTTACTTGTTTTTTTAAATCATTTTGAGCTTGGACAACTTTAGTATTAGTTGCTGCTTGGGTTTCAGTTGGTAGCATACCTAATAGAATACCTGCTGATAGAGTTGTTGCAGTTGCTATAGTTGCGATTTTCTTAAATTTATTCATTTCGGTCTCCTAATAATATAATATTAAAATTTTTCATACTATTAGTATATTACATGTTACAAAAATATTAAATATATATTAATAGGATTAAATCTAATTTAAATTACCTTTAAAT
>NZ_NTZO01000555.1:0-615 GCF_002559405.1 Bacillus sp. AFS001701
TTAGTTGCATAAGGATTGTGCGAATTTATTTGGAAAAGGGCAAAATTACCCCAAATTACAGAACTCTACATATTAGGTATAATTCCATAAGAATGGGAACTTAGTCGAAATCGGAAGCACGTCATGGGTGGTCATAAATAAAAGAACTATTCTTATACCTTTTAAGCTGAAAGGAAATGAATTCAATGAAGAATTTCAAACGTTTTTTGTCATTTGTCTTGCTATATCTTTTATATTGTTTCGTAGGCGAGGTTTGGTTTGTATCCTTATATTCACATGACAGTTGGATAAATGAATGGGGTGTTTTAGCTACCGCCGTCATCCTAATCGCCGTCTATACCATGCTCCTTTTGAACCTTTCACTTGGGTTTGAGAAATTTTTATTTTTTATTCCATTACTCCCCAATTTTATTGGTGTAATGTTATTTCAACCCATCGTAGACAGGTACTTTCCGATGCTTTTTGCACATGACGATATGGGGGTGGCGGTTCTTGTAATGATTATTTCCATTCACCATTGGATTGCAATGATGTCCTCCATTGGGCTGGCTCATGTTCTAAGAGGTCGAAAAATTAAGGGAGAATATATTACATAGTAATGCAACTAACGCATGC
>NZ_NTZO01000555.1:646-4586 GCF_002559405.1 Bacillus sp. AFS001701
AAAATGGCAGATTAGTTGAACAAGGATAACTAGATAATCTATGAAAAAAGGCAAAAATCCCCCAAGTTACAAATACCTGATGTATTGGTATAGTAATAAAAGAAGATAAGATTTTAAGAGTTAGCGCATAATTAGGAATTACAGATTAGTTTTTTTAAAAAAAGATATTTACTCAGATAGATACGATGATAAAAGGTGAACTACCAAGGAGTAAGAGAATGAAAAATATGATTTGGGTATTCTTGATTTGTAATGTAGGAGCAATTATTTTGTTATTTCTACCAGATGGTATGCTTTTGACGGATGCACCAGATGGTTCGGGTGCGAGCTGGTCGAATTTTAGATTTTTATGCATTGTGCATACCGTACCAAATATTATTGCTTGGTTGGTTGCATGGATTAATTACAGAAAGATAAGAGTCCCATTTATTATGTTTTTAATATTTGAGATACTTACCCTTTCCTATGTATATTGGATGTTTATAGGAGTAAAGAGTGGATAATTAAGGAACTACTTATATTTAAAGATGAAATACCTTATACAACTAAGAGCTTTGGAGAAGGAGTTAAATGATGGAATACGTACTGTCTAGTAGAAAAAGAAGGTTATTTGCGGCTATGATTGATGGGATTGTTAGTTCATTAGTATTTTTTATATTTAGCATTACCGATACAATATTCATGAAAAATAGTATATTTCACAATTATACTTCAATGACAATAAACATATTTTTTACACTATTACCTATAATAGTATTTGATATTATCATACCGACATATTTATGGAAAGGGCAAACTATTGGGAAAAAAGTATTAGGTATTAAAGTAATAAAGGATTCTGAAGAATTTGTTGATGTTAAGACTATGACATTACGGTCGATCTTAACTTTAGTAGGAAATTTAATAGGAATGTTGAATTTTCCTTCTCAGCTGGTGATGAGTGTTGTAAGTTTGGTTGATTCATTATTAATTTTTAATGATAATAAAAAGACTCTGCATGACATTATAGCAAAAACTAAAGTTGTATATTGTTAAAGTAATGGTATCATTTCAGTCTTTGGGAGCTTATAGCAAATTCAAAAGACTATTCGAAAATATAATAAAAAACTTATTCAACTAACGCATGCGTTAATTGGAGAACAAAAAGGCTGTTATACAGCCTTTTTTTTGCAATCTGGCAGGATAGTTGAACAAGGAATGATATAATTATTATAAGTTTAGTGAAATTATTACTTCATTTAAGAGGTTGAATGATTTGGAAAAGAAAGGTGAAATCAGTTGAAATTAACTGCTACTCTATCAAGTGTATACAAAGAAAAGTTTAAGGAAGTATTGTTACCTTTGGGATTTAAATTGAAAGGTTCTCTCTTTATACGAGTAATCAATGAAGAAATTATTCAAACCGTAAACACTTTTAAAAACTCTCCTTTCGACTTCACATTAAATATTGGTATACTTCCTTTTTCTCGAGATAATGAAAAGGAGCTATTAAAAGAAGGCAATTATAGGTTATATGACTTTGTAGGATATGATTTGGGCGAATTTCATTATCACCCACTTAAGTTTCAAAGCATAAAAGAAGTCGTGGATGAATGTGTAGTCCAGTTTAAAAAAGGAGTATTACCTATTTTTGAATCAGTTCAAACGGAAGAAGACTACTTGTCGTTTGAAGAACAGTATGAAATGAATAGATACGGAGAATATTCCTATCTCGGTCATGAAAGAATGGTGATTAATTTAAAGCTAAGAAACTATTCAGAGGTTTTAAAGGGAGTCGAAGCGTATTGGAAACAAAATGTGGATGCAATCACTTCTAACTATCAAGACGGAGATGTCTATGATTTTAAAAACGAGGAAGAATTTCAAGCATATCTACGTGGTGAATTACAATTGTGGACTGATATAAAAAAGGCAATTGCAGAACAAAATATAACCTATCTCGATAATCTTGTCGAGACGAATCGTCAGAAATCAAGAAAGATACTGAAGGATTATGGATTTGTATTTAAAAATATGTAATTCAACTAACGCATGCGTTAGTTCAATAAAAAGCCCCCTTTCTTTTGAAGGGGGTAGTTGATTTACTTAACTGTGATTGTTCCTTTAAACATGCCCATTCCGCATTCATAGTGATAAACACCAGGTTTCAAAGGCTTGATATGAACGTAATTATCTGCATCTTTGTTTAACGAAAGGTTCAAATCGAGCTCTTTTGATAAGATGATACTTGCACAAACATCTTCTTTTGGTGTTTTAAAATTAATAATCGCTGGCTTTCCTGCTTCTAAGACTAGATTGTTTGGCGTATAACCTGAAACTTCTACATGAATCGTTTGAATGTTACTACTTGTTGGAGTAAATTGGATGTCTTTTACTTCAGGTGCTTCTGTACCACTTGCAAATAACGTGCTTTTTCCAAATACAAATACACCCATAAAGACCAATAAAACGATTAAAACAATTGGATTTGCAATTAATGGCTTTTTAACTGGTGCTACTTGTTTTTTGTCGCTTGTTTCTTCACCGATTAAGCGAATAAGTATGACAAAGACAAAAACAAATAAGATATCAACGAAATACACCATGAAATCAATTGATTTTGGTTGTAACATAACACCTAACATAGATCCCATCATTCCACCCATAATGGCTGCTGTAACTCCATCTAATGAAGCCATCACCGAAACAGGTCTTCCATTTAAATAGCCAACAATGATCCCAATTGTAATTGATACAATTGTTGGGATGGTTAAATCTTTTGTGTGAGCAAAGGTCCCCAATATTGTTCCTAAAGCGATGCTCGTCATCATCGCGTTTGTCATGCTGATCATCATACCTGTCATACAGGTGATTTTTTGTTTATTTCGGAACGTAAAATAGATTACATAACTTGATAAGAGTGCAATTAACGTAAGACTAGCTAGTACTAACATATGTATTTTTATTCCCCCAATGTTTAAAACCCATTTAAGTACAAACTAAGTCAATTATATAGTTAAATAACCTGAAGAACTAATGAACATTTTATGACATTTTTTAAGCAACTAACGCACTGCGTTAGTTGCTTAAGAACTTATCTTAAATATCAATAAGTAGTGTTCCATCTGATTTTACTGTAACTAAAGGATTTTCAAGAATGTCTTCTTCAGTAAGAATAATTTCTTTACCAAGTATATTTGATAACTTACTCATAAATTCAAATACGGACCTAGCCTCATTTAGCCCCTTAATTTCTTTAGGATTTAAATCAAATTCCAATTCACCTTCTACAAAGAAATGGCAATTTATCAAAACGCCCTTAATATCAATAGACAATAAAACACTTTTGTCCTTTTTTTCCTCAAATAATTTGGATACATTTGTTATTTTATTCGTATTTTTTTGTCCATCTATATAAAACTCAATACCCCAATCAGATAAACATAACCAATCTATTAATTTTTGCCAATCGTCTAAATTGACATCTAAAACATAAATATCCCTTAAACTTCCATCAACGAAAAATACTTTATCCAATACTTCATTAGTTAAGTGTTTTTCCATACAATAGATTCCCCAATACTCAATTATTTATATTTATTTTACCATTCCTTATTGAACTAAACTGCCATTATGTTGAATAAGGAATTGAAATTCTTGGTCAAAAAGAAGATCTTTAAAAGACGGAAGGCTGGGCAAGTTATTGGCATATAAGAATAATGCGTGAACTAAATCTTGATTCAAATGAAGCAATTGAATACGCAAAGCTTAATGCAGGAGTGGTTCAGCCATCAAAAACAAGCATTAATCCATATTATTTAGGACTAAGAATGTTTGAAGATATTGAAGAGCGATATAATAATCCGACGAAAGAAATGAAAGAATTAGGTGTTAAACCAGGCAGCGGTCGAGAAAAAATGTTTGAAGTACGTGAGTTAGAATCTGATAGTTCATTTATACG
>NZ_NTZO01000556.1 GCF_002559405.1 Bacillus sp. AFS001701
CATATTTAACGTTTCTGACATAGTACTACTCAACAATAACTGACTTACTATAGTACAATTTAAGGACAGGTCCAGATAAAAGTAGCGCAACTCCTTTTTCTTATATAGAAGTTCTATGTTTCATTTTTTGATATATTAACTGGATCGAATTGGCATAAATAATATGTCTGTATTTTAGAGTTACTATGAAGTGTTTTCGAATACTTTGTTCTTTTATATAAAAAATATATTAATGAGCATTAAAAAAGATATTAAACTAAAATA
>NZ_NTZO01000557.1 GCF_002559405.1 Bacillus sp. AFS001701
TTAGGTGTTAAATCTGGCAGCGGAAGAGAAAAAATGTTTGAAGTACGAGAGTTAGAGTCTGATAGCTCATTTATTCGAAACTACTTAACTAAAGATCTTGTCATGCGAGAAGATATGTATTTATTCCAGAGACAAGGTAAGGAATATAAAGTTACCGATAAAGCATGGGAAAATGTAAGAGATCAGTTAGTTGTTAGCAGGGTAAATGGAGGATTCCCGTATATTGTTGTTCAAGAAGGTGACTATTTAAAAAATGGGGAGCTTTATTTGAAGCATTCCTATGAAAATATGGAACTTGATGTGAAGTATGTTGAGAAGGTAATGCCTTATATTCATCAGTTGTGGGGTAGAGGGGTTCATTTAGAGACGAATATTGAAGGGAAGTCTGTGTTGTTTAGTTATGATGGGAAGAATATTCATAGGAAGTATATTTGAGACCACCTTTTATAGGTGGTTTTCTTTATGGATTAGAAAGTATAGAATTCTTTTTCGGTAAGTGAACCTTATTTAACTAAATGGCAGATTAGTTGTGCGAAATGTTTCTAGTTTAAATGGAGAATGGTCACATTACTCTGGTAAAGGCTAGACAGTTCCTTTCGGAATTGAAGGATTATATCGAAGAATCAAATGATTGGGTAACGCCTTGAAGGGTTCTCTCTTAGTCGAATAGCATTAGATTTAGTAAGAATGATCGTGTTATAAGCTCGGCGAAAAGGCGTGAGAAATTACCGTACCAGTTTGGCTGACGAAAGCCTACTCGATGGAGTGGTGTAATTCATGGTGCTTGAGTTGAATGAATATGGTGAGTATGCAAATAAACCTACCAAAAAAGGTTAAGCTGACGAACTTCTGAATGTACGGGTCTATATCTGCGATACATAGAAATGTGTATATCACCAAATTGTGAGGTTAGATGTGGACGAGTAAAACTAACTAATATGAAAATCCATGATACGTTACAGGCGTATGAATGCTAACAGGCTTACAGGAAGCACCTAAGTTCATTCGATAATAGATATAATTCAACATTGTAAGCTGATAACGTGGAGGGCTTACTCCCGAAGAAGCGTTGACAAGGAAAACATTAATGACACTAGTTACTGTATAACTTGTTTTTACATCAGTGAAAGTGGTGGCACAGTACCATTGAAATGTTTAATCCACATGGAGGGATAGCCACTAGACTAATGAAGATTTATTCAACCATGTAAGGCAGTTCTTTATCGATTAATAAGGTTCATGTGAGACTAAAAGAGGTTTAACTTCGAAAGGAGCAACCGACTTATTGAAACGGGAGAAACTGAGACACAGTGAATATTACAGTATGCAAACTTGTTTTGACATACTTTATGCCCAAAGTGTCAGTGGTCATCACTTCTATGATTTAACAGAATTAATGTGTTCTGAAGATAATATTCGACTTGCCTACCGAAACATTAAAAGAAATAGAGGTAGCAAAACCGCGGGAACAGATAAATTAACGATTGATGATTTTATACACCTGTCAGTTAGAGAAGTAATAGAAAAGGTTCAAACAATGTTCATGTGTTACGAGCCTCAAACAGTAAGGCGTGTTTTTATTCCGAAAGGAAAAGGAAAAACCAGACCATTAGGGATTCCAACAATTTGGGATAGAATCTTTCAACAATGTATACTTCAAATTTTAGAGCCAATATGTGAAGCAAAATTCCATAAACATAGTTATGGGTTCAGACCGAATCGTAGCACACACCATGCCAAAGCTAGATTTGAGTTTCTTATAAATCGAGTTGGGCTCCACCATTGTATAGATGTTGATATAAAGGGCTTCTTTGATAACGTTAATCATAGTAAATTACTAAAGCAAATGTGGTCGCTTGGCATAAGGGATAAACCACTTCTTTCTATTATATCTAAACTGTTAAAAGCAGAGATTGAAGGTGTAGGTATTCCTACACGAGGAACCCCACAAGGAGGAATATTATCTCCTCTACTTTCCAACATTGTATTAAATGAGTTGGATTGGTGGATAAGTAAACAATGGGAAACGTTTGGAAGTAACCATACTTATTTAAGCAATGGCAGCAAGTATAAGTCATTAAAGAAAACAACATTGAAAGAGTGCTTTATCGTTCGCTACGCGGACGATTTTAAGATAATGTGTAGGACAAGGTCACAGGCAATAAAAATGAATTACGCTTTGAAAGACTTCCTAAAGAACAGACTACATCTTGAAACCAGTGAAGAGAAATCTAAAATTATCAACTTAAAGAAGAACTCTTCCGAGTTTCTTGGCTTCTCAGTAAAAGCCATAAGAAAAGGAAAAACATATGTAGCAAGGTCTGATATGTCGAGGAAGGCAAAAGCCAATGTCTTCCAAAAGATAAAGGAAGCTATAAAATTGGTTAAGAAAAAACCTAGCACTCAGACTGTCTGGAATTTTAATACAGTGGTAATGGGAATCCAAAACTATTATTCTGTTGCCTCTCAAATTACTATTAATCTAAATAAGTTAAACTATCATCTACGCAAAACGTTATACAATCAACTAAAGAATATTAGAACAGAGGCAAGTTTTCATGATATGACTAAGACCTTACAGAAAAGGTACAAAGGTTATAAAAGTAAATTATTTAAGATACAGCAAATGGTATTTGTCCCTATCCATGCCCAACGGTGGAAATTACCACACTGTTTTACACAAACGATATGTAACTTCACTGCCGAAGGTAGAGCGAAAATACATAATAACCTAAAAGCCATCGATAGAAATATACTTACTTACATCATGAGAAACTACATTCCAAATCGATCAATTGAATACAATGACAATCGAATCAGTAAATTTATTGCCCAATATGGTAAATGTGCCATATTAGGAGTGGATTTAGGGATAAATGAATGGCATTGCCATCACATTAATCCTTATCATCTTTCAAAGGATGATAGCTATTCAAACCTAATTATTATAGATAAAGCTATACATAAACTGCTTCATCTAAAGGATAAAGATAAAATAGAAACTCTTTTGAAATCCTTAAAACTTACTCGTAAGCAACTGGAAAAAGTAAATTCGTTACGACTAAAATGTCAGAATCAAACAATCTAAAATTGGAAGAAAAGCACTCGTCTGCTTAATACATAGAAAAGAATAAATTGGAGTAGTTGGAACGCCGTATGCGGTGAAAGTCGCACGTACGGTGTGAACAGGGGGAAAAGGGAGCGATAACTTCAAACCCTTACCTATCTGTATGAATAAGGACAATTTAAAATTCTATGAAAAAGGCAAAATTCCCCCAAGTTACAAATACCCATTATATATATAATTTTCTAAAGGCTTAATTAAAAAGGTGTGAGCACAATAACTCTGAGTAATTTTCTTCAACTTTTTCTAAACTGTATATTGTTTTGGTTTGTGTTAATACGTATCGTCATTTAACCGATAAGCATTATAAAGATGAAGATACTTTTCATAAGATTTCTCTTTTTATAACTAAAGATAGTTTAATTACTGCAATTCTTGGTTGCATAGTCATTTCCATATTTAAAACCTTAAATAATTTAAAAGGGGCAGCTAAATGAAAACATATCTTTTGGAAAGAACGAATTACATATTGTGGCTTATATGCGGTGCTGTATTGGGGGATTTGGTCAATCTTTGAGAACCAGACAATGGACTCTCACTTCAGATAACCTATATTTCTTAAAGATGATATTAATTGGTTTTGTAGCTGCTTTACTATCTTCTACCAACTGCCTTTTGAATGCTGGGCAGGTGTGACTTCGACGGTTTTGTTTGTTTTTCTGTTAATTGGATTTCATATCTAATTATTCAGATTTACCAAAAATATATTTCCTTGAAAATCAATTTCCATCCTGCCAGGCCTTCCTGCTAAATTCCAAAATTCTAGAGATACTAAAGAACCAAATTTAATTACAATTTACCTAAGATTCACAAATGTTTTTTGAATATTTGCCCAAATTTAATAACATTTATCTCTTTAATAATCGACAAAAAGGGACGTTAATTATTACAAATTACATAGGGGATAAGTGATTGTTCACCAAAAAAATTGAATAATCGACACAAAACTTCAAAATCTTTAATCGGTAACATGAGTCTTTTGAATCAAATAAACAACTGAAATTACCCCAATTTACAAAATTCACACTATTCTTAATAATTGTAAATGCATATGTAATCTGTAATGGAACCGTACGATAAAAAAGGAAAAAATAATAATTAATTTTTTTCGTGTCATTGTACTTTTAATTCAGAACATTTACAAATGTAATAAAGTAACATGGGGGAAGAATATGAGAGAAAAGGCAAAGAATAATCGTAAAATTATTAAAAGTTTGACTGTATTTACTCTTTCAACTAGTTTTATTTTAGGTTCTCTAGGGCATTCAACGAACACTATAAAAGCTGCAGGTTATTCTAAGGCTGAAGAGATTCTTGCAAACTTAACTCCACAACAAAGATCTGCATTAGACCAACTTTCAACAAATGAAGATACAGGCCTTCAAATTTCATCCGATATTGATCAATCTTCAACTAAAGAAACATCAGTCATAGTAGAGTTTGCAAATAAGCCAGCAAAAGTTGCACAAATTGAAGCGAGTCTTCAAGGGCAAACGTTAACCTCAGATGAAGCTACAAAATTGATTGAACAGGATCATGAAACGTTTAATCAAGATGTTGGACAAATATTAGTTGATGAGAATAATAAAAAGGTAGATTACAAGGTTAATCGCTCATATAAAAATGCGTTTAACGGTGTTTCAATGAGTCTACCTGCTAATCAAATAAAAAATCTTTTAAAATCAAAAGCAGTAAAAAAAGTATGGAGCAATGAAACATTCTCAATTGACCCACCTTCTGCAGAAGAAGATAGCCAATTAAAAGTTGATGAGGCTAAAGTTGGAAACTACACCCCATTTGATGGCTTAGACCGATTACATGAGGAAGGCTTTACAGGGAAAGGAATAAAGGTAGGAATCTTGGATACGGGTATTGATTATAATCACCCGGATTTAAAGGATGCATTTAAAGGTGGATATGATTTCGTTGACAATGATAATGATCCGATGGAAACTACATATGCTGATTGGAAAAAATCAGGAAAACCAGAACTAAACGGATCATCAGCATATTATACAGAGCACGGTACGCATGTTGCAGGTATTATTGGTGGCCGTGGTAAATCGGATAGTGAATACAAAATGATAGGTGCAGCACCAGAAGCGGATATTTACTCTTATCGAGTATTAGGTCCATACGGTAGTGGAACTACTGATGCCATTATTGCTGGATTAGATCGTGCATTGAAGGATGGAATGGATGTACTTAACATGTCTTTAGGTAACTCCTTAAATGATCCACTTTATGCAACTTCTATTGCTGTTAACAATGCCGTTTTAAGTGGCGTAACGACAGTTGTTGCTGCTGGTAATAGTGGAGATAAAAATTATACATTAGGTTCTCCTGGGGCTGCTGCATTGGCTTTAACAGTAGGCGCTTCTTCAATTTCAATTGAAGCCTATCAATACTCCGGTGTACAAAATGGTAAAAATTACACGGTTAGAGAATTGGCAAGAAATTACTCAGATGATCTTTCGCAGTTAAAAGGAAAAACATTCCAACTTGTAGATGTTGGACTAGCTCGAACAGCAACAGATTTTAATGGCAAAGATTTAAATGGTAAAATTGCTTTCATAAAACGCGGAACAAATGCATTAATTGACAAAATCAAAAATGTAAAAACAAGAGGCGCTATCGGAGTAATAATGTATAACGACGAGGCAAACCAGGCAGAAGGACCAATTAATGCACTAATTGGAGAATCAATTGATGCTGTGCCATCATTTACAATATCAAATAGTGATGGTCTAGCAATATTAGCTAATATAAAGTCAGGAAATTCAAGTTTCACGTTTGGAGATTATTCAAAAATTAAAACGGCTAGTGATGAGTTAGCAGCGTTTAGTTCAAGAGGTCCATCTCGAGTGAACTATGATATTAAACCTGAAGTAACGGCACCAGGTGTTGCAATTATGTCGACTGTTCCATTTTATGTAAACAATAAAAACGTAGATGGAACGCATCCTGAAGATTACAAATATGCATACGAGCGCTTATCCGGTACGTCAATGGCTACACCTTATGTAGCAGGTGTATCTGCACTTTTATTACAGTCGAACAAAGATTTACAACCAGCAGATATTAAATCAATTTTAATGAACACTGCAGATCCATTGTCAAAAGCTTATAGTGTATTTGAAATTGGAAGCGGACGAGTTGATGCATATGAAGCGATACACTCAAATGTCGAATTACAAGTGGTTGATCAAACTCCGACGCTTAATGAAAAAGGAAAACTAAAAAAGATTAATGAATTAACAGGTGGAATAAGCTTTGGTTCATTCGGGTTCGATAATCAAGATATAACTGACAATCGTACGATTACGTTAAAAAACAGAACTGAAAAAACAAAAACATTTAATGTCAAAGTTCAGTTCCAAGCTGGATTAAGAGGTTCTAAGGATGCAGCATTAAATGGTGTAACATTAACCGGACCAACTTCTATTATGCTAAATGGAAATAGCCAAAAAAATATTAAATTTGATTTAAACATTCCTAAGACTGCCGAAAAAGGAACGTATGAAGGGTATATAGTCTTTACAAATAATGCTGATCCAACAGAAACGTATCAAATTCCATTTGGTTCTAGAATAGTGAATGAAGGCATTGATACTCTTACGATCACAAACCCTATGTATTCAGGTGATACATCTATACCGGATCGAGCATTAGTAGCACAATCATTTAAGTTCTCGTTAAAATCACATATGAAAAATATAGATGTGGTGGTTCAAGATGCAACAACTGGAGAAGATGTAGGTTTAATTGGATCATTGGATGGACGTTTTATAGACGAAAACCTAGTTTACGGAATTTCATCTGGATTCTCAGGTGCTTATTTTCCATTCACAGGTGATCCAAAAAATCCAATAAGTGATTCAATTGTTCTTGCAAAAACAGGCCACTATAAATTAAAAATAATCGGGACAAATGATCAGGGGAAAACATTCTCGAAATCAGCAGATTTCATTTATGAAAAAGGCGCACCAACGATGACTTCAAGCTTTGATTCGTTAGATCAAAAGGTTATTGAATATAAAGACAGTCAATTTGATTCAAAAGGACAATTTTTGTATGACTTTAATATTAACGTAAATGATCCAGAAGTAGAGGAAGCAAATCGTGCTGGAATTCCAATTGATCAGTCTAGCAATCAAGTTGTTCCATATAACAATGATGGTTGGCCAGAGACTACAAGAAACACGGATAAAAATGGAAACTACAAAGATCAAATACTAGTACAAAAGGGTATAACACCTTTAAGAATAAAGTTTTATGCGAATGATGCTGCGAGAAACTTTACATCAAATCATACGGCAAAGTTAAGGGTAGCATTTGTTCCTGAAACTTATCCATATTATTACTTAAAAGCAAATAAACAAATAGCTTCGACTGGAGATACAATCAATTATTCACTTCGTTCAAATAATATGAAAAACTTAAAAACTGCGAAAATTACAATTCCAGTAATAAAAGTAGATAATAAAGAGCTAGCAACAATTAAAAATGTCGTCGTAAGTGATGCTGTCAAGCAATATGGAGATGCTCAAGTAACTGTTACATCTGATGATACACCTTATGTAAAAACATATACTATTACATTTAATTATTTAGGAAATAAGACTTTACCAGAAGATATGCAATTAGTTAATTTCGACTTTGTAACAGCTAATCGTTATTGGAAGGATTTCCCTGCTGACTGGGCTAGTATGCAATTTACTGGAATATCAATTGACCAATCAGATGTAGTAAAAAATAATGTTTATTCTCATATGGAATCATTTAATTTAAAACAAACTTATTCTCGATTAGAGGGTCAAATGAAATTAGAAGGGGCGATTGATCCTAAAACAGGTCAGACGAACTGGGCTTTAGATCAACAAAAAATTGGTGCGAAAGTGACTGTTACTTCATATGATGGCAAAAATGTTGCGGATGCTTTCTTTATAAATAAAAATGGAAATTATGTTGCAGATGAACTGAATGCTGATCCAAAACCTTATACACTAAAAGTAGATGTACCAGGTCATTTTACAATGTCTAAATCGTTAGTGATTTCAGATGAAGTTCGAGGAGAAACACTTGGTAGAAGACTTGGATTCAACTTAGCTGTAGCGGCAGCTGGAGATACAAATAAGGATAATGTTATTGATATTTTAGATGCATTAAATATCGAAACATATTGGGGCACAAATAAATCGGGTTCTGATTTGAACTTTGATGGTGTTGTAAATAAAAAGGATATGGACTATGTTGTTAAAAATTATGGATTACAAAATCCGACAGTTTCAGATTCACCAAAAGCAAAAAGTTCTTATAAAGGTATAACGTTAGATGATGTATTGAATAAATTAGGTTTAAAATAAACTAGTAAGAAAGGGAGGCCAATTAATTGGTTTCTCTTTTTTTATTTTCCCCATAGGAGTGGTAATAATAGTTTTATGTTAATTTGTCTTCGGTAAAGGATGACAAAATGTTATTGCTCTGTGTTGGAATTGGTAGTATTTTATTTATTATAATTTGTGGTTACTGGTGATGCATGGCTTGACAATGTTCAACTAGAAAAATCAGAAGTCTTAAAAAAGAAGATCTTTAGGAGAAACAAGGCTGGGCAAGTTATTGGCATATAAGAATAATGCGTGAACTAAATCTTGATTCAAATGAAGCAATTGAGTACGCAAAGCTTAATGCAGGAGTGGTTCAGCCATCAAAAACAAGCATTAACCCGTATTATTTAGGACTAAGAATGTTTGAAGATATTGAATATCGATATAATAATCCAACAAAAGAAATGAAAGAATTAGGTGTTAAATCTGGCAG
>NZ_NTZO01000558.1 GCF_002559405.1 Bacillus sp. AFS001701
TTCCTAATCTTAACAATTTTCTTCTTTTGTTAATTTTTTAATTATATAATTGTATAAAAGGAGGTTTATATGAAAAAATTTTTCGAAAGATTTTTTTAAAAGAATTTAAATAATGATAATGCATACTATAACGAACTTTCTAATCAGTTTATTGCAAACGATTTAAATCTAAATTCCAACTTCGCTAATTTATCGTTAGTTTCTAAACTAGAAAACGCATGGAAAATGGATTTCCTGGCTAATGTTAAAGAAAGAGTGATTGAAAAAGAAGGTTGGAGTAATGAAAAGTATTCCTTTATTGAAAGGGAATTAAAGCGCTTTTTCTTAATGGCAGCAATCTTTGAAAACATTCCAATGTATAGTCAAGAAGTTGATAAAATCTGGCACGAAATGATTTTATTTACGAAAAGTTATCATAACTTCTGCAATGCTTTTTGTAGTGAAATGATACACCATGAACCAAATGTTCATAAAGATAATGTAACTATAACCGATAGAGCTGATGCTAGAGCTGTTTACAATTTGTTATATAATACTTTGTTTGAAACGACATCTGTTAATACCTATGTCTTAGGAAATTTAGTTGTTAATGATAAAAATACTAAAGTTCAAGAATATTTATCTAGCAAAACAATTCAAACAAAAAGTTTCGTTTCACATTTAAACTCACAAACTAAAAATATGTTTTTAAACGAGTTTGCTAGAATTCAAAAAAATTTAGTAGAAAAAGAAATTGAAGAAGCAAGAACTAAACACCAATCACAAAAATCTTACCCAAGTTCAACTAATCGTTCATCTTCTAGCAAAAAATCAGATGATGGGTATATTAATTCAACATTTATAGCTACAAATACTTTTTTTGCATTAAATGAAAGTTCAAATGATTGTTCAAGCAAGAGTGATAGTCATCATCATAACTTGCACTCTTCATGTTCTAGTTCTAACTCTTCGTGTTCTAGTTCAAGTTACTCAAGTTCTGGTTGTTCAAGTTGATCTATTGTCGTCCACGTATATTTACAATAACTCAACCTTAAGGTTGGGTTAAACTGCTTTATTTTTAGTAATCTTTTTCTGCTCTTATTTAGGATCAATTTCCTCATTTCTCGTTTCCCCAAAAGGTAAAATAATATAACTAATTGTTAGCACTAAAATAATAATTGCTAACCAAAAATTATGGGCCGATTCTCCATTATTTACAATATTGAACTACTCGCCACTTAACACTCTTACAGGTTGTTTGAAGTGGGAGATTCTTGGGAACTAAGCATACTTGCTAGTGTTATTTCTTTGCCAGCAGAGGTTTCTCTTATTTACCAAGCTATCCCCGTAGATTCCTACGGTTCTATGATTACTTAGGCCAAAGCCAATGTTCGTAAGACTTCAGCTAGAATATTTTTACTGGCATTTAGATCTCGATCGTGATGTTGATGGCAAATAGGACAGGTCCATTCCCTGATTACAAGGGATTTCTTGCCATCTTGGTGCCCACAATCAGAACATATTTGGCTGGATGGAAACCATTTACTTACTTTCATGATTGTTTTACCATACCATGTAGCTTTGTATTCTAATTTCGTTACAAACGCAGACCATGATACATCAGAAATCGATTTGGCTAATTTGTGATTACGTAACATTCCTTTCGTATTCAGGTTTTCGATACAGATTAGA
>NZ_NTZO01000559.1 GCF_002559405.1 Bacillus sp. AFS001701
TTTGTAGGTGACTTCCAAAATACCAACCGTGATGTAAAAAATGATTTGAAATAATAATAATTAGAATCAAGTTGTTTATCAAAAACATTCTTCTTGAAAGAGGCTGACTCAAAAGATCCGTTGAAATGACGACTTTTTGAGTCAGTTTTTTTTTAAGTACTAGCTTAAGTGAAATTTTTCTTATTGGTAGGAGGAAATTATAAAAATGTATAGTTTATTAACATAAATAAGGATCTTCCATTAGGAAGATCCTCCATTTTATTCGGGAACATTAACAGTGAATGGAACAATAAATACTTTTCCTTCATGTTGAAATTGCCCCCAAATTTTATATAACCCTTTTTTCGGGAAAGAAGTCATGAACTTTGCATCAGGACCTGTAGTATTTTCTTCCATAGGATGAACATGTAAATAGGTTTCTGTGTCACCACTAATTGCTACTACATGACCAATTGCACCTAAATATGGTTGTAAGTTCGTTATTGGTTTCTTTGTTTTTGCATCTTTTATCGTAAATGTCATCGGTAATTCCATATTTGTCATTAGATGATCAAACGTTAGCGTAATTTCCTTTCCATCAATTACTTTTGTTAACTTTTGATCCGCAACTAATTTTGACGGTTGATCTACCTGCCCCTCAACCTTTACAACTGAACTTTTTACAATCTTTGATTCACCTTTTGGTACAAAATCTGCATACAATTTATATTCGCCACCTGATGGGAAATTAGGTGAAATTTCAAATTTCCCATCCCCCTTATATTCCGGATGAATATGTTCGAAAAACGATAAATCTTTACTTATTATTATCAAATGCATTAATTTCTCGTGCTCATATTCAAAATCCTTAACTGGTTTTCCTTCATTATTCTTAACCATAATACTTAAAGTTGATT
The DNA here is from genome assembly GCF_002559405.1 of Bacillus sp. AFS001701. GTDB lineage: Bacteria > Bacillota > Bacilli > Bacillales > Bacillaceae_G > Gottfriedia. The sequence continues at coordinate 897 of NZ_NTZO01000559.1, forward strand.
TTTTACCACTTTGAGGTGTTTCTAAAAATTTAAAATCCACCTTGGTATTATCCTGATTTTCTGTTCCTTCTTTTCCGCCGTGCATACTGTGACCATTTTGATTTTGACCGATCACTGCATTATGGTCCATATCCTTAGATTGAAAATAATTGGTGTAGATAGAGTATCCTCCTATTAAAACCAACAAGTAAACAATAGCTGAAATAGCCCATTTTTTCATATTGAATCTCCCTTATAACTTGATTCTTTGTAATCGAAGTGCATTTAGTACAACTGATACTGAACTAAATGCCATTGCAGCACCCGCCAACCAAGGCGCAAGAAGTCCCATAGCTGCTAAAGGAATACCAAGTGTATTGTATGCAAATGCCCAGAATAAGTTTTGCTTAATGTTACTAATTGTTTTCTTACTCATATATACTCCATCTGCAATGCTATTTAGATCTCCACGAATTAAGGTAATATCCGCTGCTTCCATTGCAACATCTGTTCCTGTACCAATGGCCATCCCAATATCTGATACTGCTAATGCTGGAGCATCATTAATTCCATCTCCAACCATTGCAACCTTTTTTCCTTGCTCTTGTAATTTTTTCACTTCGTCTGCTTTACCCTCTGGTAATACTTCCGCAATTACATTTGTAATTCCAGCTTCTTTTGCTATTGCCATTGCTGTTTGCTGATTATCTCCTGTCATCATGATTACTTCAAGTCCAAGTTCTTGTAATCGTTTAATAGCCTCTTTGGAAGTGGCTTTAATTGTATCTGCAACTGCAATTAGCCCTGCGTATTTCTTGTTAATAGCTACGAGCATAGCTGTTTTTCCTTCTTGCTCAAAATTGTCTTTTTTAGTTAACGCTTCATTTGGGACTTCAATGTAGTTTTGTTCAAGCAATTTTTTTGTTCCTACAAGAACTTCATTTTCTTCTACTATTGCTTTTACACCATATCCAGGAATTGCTTCAAATTCTGAATTATTTTTAAGTGTAATCCCCTTTTCTTTGATGCCTTCTACGATCGATACTGCTAAAGGATGTTCTGATGAGAACTCCGCAGTACCTACTATTGTTAAAAATTCTGTTTCGTTTATTTCCTCTGAAACAATGATATCAGTAAGAACTGGTGTACCATGTGTTATAGTACCTGTTTTATCCAAAACAACAGTTGTAATGCGATGTGTTGTTTCTAGATGTTCTCCACCTTTAAATAAGATTCCATATTCTGCTGAACGACCTGAGCCTGCCATAATTGATGTTGGAGTAGCTAATCCTAATGCACATGGACATGCAATAACTAATACGGCAATTAATTTTTCTAATGCTTCAGCAAAATCTCCTGGTGTCACCCAAATGAACCAAATAAGAAACGTAACAACCGCAATTCCAACAACGATAGGAACAAATATACCTGAAATTGTGTCTGCTAACCGCTGAATAGGAGCTTTCGATCCTTGTGCTTCTTCAACTACCTTTACAATCTGAGCTAGAGCTGTGTCTTTTCCAACCTTTGTTGCTTTAATTTTTAAGAATCCATTTTTATTTATCGTAGCACCTATTACAAAGTCACCGATTGATTTATCAACTGGTACGCTCTCACCAGTAAGCATAGATTCATCAATGGCAGATCGCCCATCAATAACTTCCCCATCAACTGGTACTTTTTCACCTGGTTTAACATAGACAATATCTCCAACAACAACTTCCTCTAGCGGAATTTCTATTTCTTCACCTTCACGTAATACAATTGCCGTTTTTGCTTGAAGGCCCATTAATTTTTTAATCGCTTCTGACGATCTACCTTTTGCTTTCGCTTCAAATAGTTTACCTAAAATAATTAGAGTAATTAATATCGCACTTGTTTCAAAATATAGACTTAACATATGTTGATTACTACCAATTGATTTGATGGTAATATACAGACTGTAGAAAAAAGCTGCAGAAGTACCAAGTGCAACTAGTACATCCATGTTAGCACTTTTATTTTTTAACGCTTTATAAGCACCTATATAAAACTGTTTGCCAATCACAAATTGAACAGGTGCAGCTAATGCAAGTTGTATCCATGGATTCATAAACATTTCAGGCAAATATATAAAACTAGTAAAATTAAAATGTCCTACCATTGACCACAATAAAGGAATCGATAATATAATTGAAAACATTAACTTTCCCTTTTGGGTTTCGATTTCCTTTTCACGATGATCTACTGCTTCCTTTTGATTATCTTCACTTTTAATAGAAGCTTTATACCCTAACTTATCAACCTTATTAATCATATCTGATGGCTTAACAAGTTCTGGATTATATTCGATCGTTGCTTTTTCAAGAGCTAGATTTACATTAGATTGTATTACACCTTCAAGTTTTGATAATCCTTTTTCTATTCTAGTCGCACAGGCTGCACACGTCATACCGACGATATCAAATTCAACTTTTTCTGTGACTACATCATAACCAAGATCCTTGATTTTTTTTTGAATCGATTCGATGTTAATACTCGCGGGATTGTATTTTATCGATGCCTTTTCTACTGCCAAGTTTACATTAGCTTCTTCAACCCCCTCTAATTTATTTAATCCTTTTTCTATTCGAAGTGCGCAAGCTGCGCATGTCATTCCTGTAATTTGATAATTGGTTTCTTTGAATTTTTCAGTCATTCTAAAACCTCCACATACCCATTAGGGGTATATTTTTATTTAAAAGAAATCGTGCCCTATTTAGCACGTTCTTTTTCAATATTATTTTACATCATAGCCTTGATCATCAATTGTTTCTTTGATTTTAGCAATTCTTATCTCATTCGTGTTAAACTCTACTTCAACAGTTCCAAATTCTAAACTTACTTTTACAAATTTAACACCTTTTAATTCACCTACACTACCTTCTATTGCTTTTATACAATGTCCACAAGACATTCCTTCAACATGTAAGATTGTTTTTTCAATAACCATTTTGGACTCTCCTTATTTTTTCATTAATTTTTGAAATGTCACTAATACTTCATCTAAAACAGCTGTATCGCCTACTTGTATTCTTTCAAGTACACAACTTTTCATGTGACCCTCAAGTAATATTTTTGCTACACTATTTAACGCTGCTTGTGTAGCAGCAATTTGAGTGATTATATCATCACAATAGGTATCTTTATCAATTAATCCCTTAATCCCTCTAACTTGCCCTTCGATTCGGTTAAGCCTTGCCACTAAATTTTGTTTTGTTTTTTCAGAGTGGTGACTTTTTCTTTCATCTGTTGTGCAACACTCCTCATTTACTTTTGAGTTTTCATTATTTAATGACATTCTTTCATCCCCTCTTATTTTATTTCTAATATAACCTATTTTTTAATAAAGAGGATATTACATAATTTCAAATACTTAACCGATTTTAATTTTTAATTCTTCAATACCGATTCTTTTAATAAACTTATTAACTGTTTCTCTTTTCTTTCCTTCATGTTTATAAACATCAAGGAACCTCTCTATATAATAATATAATTGATCAGGTTCTAACCTCTCGTATAGTATCTGCGCTACTTCAGCATCTTTTCCTTTAGATTTCCCACCAATATAGAAATTATAGTGATCGTTAACTTTCATAATACCAATGTCATTCATCAATGGCTCACCACATCCCACAGGGCAACCTGTGTAAGCAGCACGAACTGTAAAAGGAACTTCTTTCCCAGCTATCCGATTATTCAGTTCTTTGGCGACTGGCATACCTTCTTCTAATTCACCCTTACAAAAATTACAAGTTCTTAAGCTCTTTACTACATCTCCTACTGGATAACAATGTAAGCCTACACTAATAAATTCATTAATAATTTCATGCTGTCGTTCTTCCGGTACATCTATATATAATTGTTGAAAAGTAGTTAATTCTAGTTCTTCTTCCCCTATATGCTTAGCAATTGTTACTAGTTGTTTTGCGTTTAACTTTGCTCCAAAGCTAATTCCACCGTTAACTGCAATTGTTATTTTTTTAGTCTTCTCCATTCTGTCTCACCCCCTGAATAGACAATTTTATTTTTAAAGTCCAGTATTGTCATATTATTTCATTTAGATTCGAAAATAATAATTTACTTCTAAAAACCAAAAATCAATCTCCATATACTATACCCTACTATGGTATGTTGCACTTTCATTTTAGTTCCAAATTTTTTGTTTGTAAACAAAAATTTAATTAAGATTTGATATACTCTAAAAAACGAGAAATTATTTCTTTACTAATAACCTAGGGAG
>NZ_NTZO01000560.1 GCF_002559405.1 Bacillus sp. AFS001701
ATTCATTAAATATGGAGAATTTTTTACATATTTTATTTTCTTTAAATCAAGATCATATAATTAAGTTTTATTTAAGCAAATTTGAAATATTATAATTTACAGGAGGAGAATTTAATTTATCCGGAGTAATCTTAGCTGTTTTTTAATTGTTGAAAATATTGATGTGGTTTCTCTTTTCTATTCATATAATGTTTTTAACATTGTATCGGTTAACGCTTCAACTGATTTAGTTGAGGATAGTCCTACTTCATTTGGAAGATTACTGTAAATCAGTATGTCCATCCCCCTATTGATTCGATACCCTGCTTGTTTTAAATAACTTATTACTTTCTTTAAGTAGCTAGTCCAGTCATGTTTTATTTCCTCACCTAAATCATTTAAAGAAATTTCAATGATTCCTAAATCTTCAAAGTTTAAGGATACTAATTTAATTAATTGCGTCTCTGTTCTAGACAAAAGCACATAAATACCAAATGATTGAGAAGTATGATGACCTTTTCCATCAAAGTCCGTAATTTCTTCGATTTCGTCAGTATGGCCTGATACAAAAAAAACGCGTAAATTAGAATGACTATAATACTGATTGTAAACTGATATTAAATCTTTAACATCCATTTCCTTATCACTCCTATAACAAATTTTCCATGATCCCTATCCGCTTTTCGATCAGATAGAAATAGATTTAAACCAAACATTTAATTATCTAACCCTTTATCTCCTCGCTTATTTCAATGATCACCATACTAGTTTTAAAAGCTACTACCCTGGCGATGGAACATAATAAAGAGAAAAAAGAGTTCTATTAAAAGTATCCTACTCCCCTGGATATTATTGGTCAATAATTAATCCAATTAAAATTTACTAAAATGGAAGTATTTTTTACTTAGTTTTTTATTCTGTCACAATTAATGTTCATATAAGGAAAATAACGAGATTTACACTTAATTTAAAGCTTTTTGGGTTTTAGTTCTATTAGATTATTAATAGTAATTATTTTACATTTTTTACTAGTCGGATCGAATTTAGAGTTATATCTATATAACAAAAGAAATAAAATTCACTAAAATATTTTAACGTTTACAATACAGCTCCAATTTTATTTACTTGTTGAAAGAAATAGGTTTATTACTTTCAGAAAATTTAATAAACTATA
>NZ_NTZO01000561.1 GCF_002559405.1 Bacillus sp. AFS001701
ACTTTAAGGGGTGCAGCCTATTCACAGGTGTTTTTTTATTAATTACTCTCTATAATCTCTTTTAATTCAGACCAGCATGTAATACGCGGGATGTCCCATTCTCGATTATATGAAGTGTCTTTCACATATGCTTTTAAAGGTAATTCTGAGAGTGTGTTCAATATTTCTGGTTTATCATCAAAATAGTAATCTAAATCTAATTCTTTTATTATATGAATTTTTTCTGAATCCTTCATTCCACAATAAAATCGATCTTGATGAACTGGAAAGCCATTTTTTACTAACCATTCTTTTGTTCGTTCACCATATTCTTTATTTCTTGCTGTCACATAGTAAATTTTGTGTCCCTGTTTTTCTAATTCTTGTAATGTTTCAACAGCATATGGAAATGGAGGACAAGTAGTAAAATATGTCTCTTCTAGATTACTCTTCCACATTTTGCTTCCATCTTCTGCCGTTAAGCCAAAAGGTTCATGAATTTCAACTGTTTTTAATTCATTGTAAGCTTCTATAGGAATGTTTTTATTTAATTTTTTATTATAAATGTGAAAAGCATGCTGTCTTAGATCAATTAAAGTATCGTCTATATCGAATCCGAATTTCATTCTAAAAGTCCTTCCTCATGAAGTAGTATATTTTGGATAGCCTATGAATTTATAATCAGGACCAATTTTCGTTAACTCGATTTCTTCAAGTTCAATCGCTTGTCCCATTTTATCAAGCCCAGTACCTTCTAAAAATGTAGGTGCATTTTTTCCACCTATTAATTTAGGAGCTAAATAGACAATCACTTTATCAACTAAATTTTGATTCATAAAGGAAGCATTCACTTCTCCACCACCTTCCACTAATAAAGAAGAGATTGAATGTTCACCTAGAATTTTTAACATTTCGTTTAAATCAACTCGACTTAGATTACTCGTAACAAATACTTTTACACCTAAGTTTTCTAATTCAATTCTTTTTTGTTCAGAGTGTTTTTGACTTGTAAATATCCATGTTTCAGCTTGCTGATCGGTTACTACTTTTGATTCTAAAGGAATTTTTAAAGTTGAATCTAGAATCACTCGTACTGGATTACGTCCGTTTGGAATTCTAGTTGTTAATTCTGGATTATCTTTTAATACTGTATTAACACCTACTAATATAGCGCCAATTTCATTTCTTAATTGATGAACATCATTTCGAGCTTCTGCTGAAGTGATCCATTTACTATCAGAAGAATGGGTAGCAATCTTCCCATCTAATGTAGACGCTGATTTCATTACGACAAAAGGAATATTTTTAACAATATATTTGTTAAATACTTCATTCATTTTGATCGACTGCTTTTCACAGACTCCAATGATTACTTCAATTCCCGCATCTTGAAGAATTTTTACTCCTCTTCCTGCAACTAGCGGATTTGGGTCGAGTGTAGCAACAACAACTTTTTTCAAACCTGCACGTACAATTGCCTCTGCACAAGGACCAGTTCGTCCATGATGAGAGCATGGCTCAAGCGTTACATAAATTGTTCCACCTTCAGCTTTATCGCCTGCCATTCTAAGCGCATTAATTTCAGCATGAGGTTCACCGGCTTTTAGGTGAGCACCAATACCAACAATTCGATTATCATTTACAATTACAGATCCTACTAATGGGTTGGGGTCGGTTTGACCTTTCGTAGCTATGGCATTTTGAATAGCTAAATTCATATAAAATTCATGATTACTCACTTGTACGTCCTCCTTTAAAATGACCAGAACGAACAATTTTAGTCTCTAAATACTTTTCGTTATACTTTGATTTGTCTCCCCATAATTGAATTCTTCCAGATACATTAGCTCCAGATTTTTGAAGAGCATCCAATTTTCTTGGGTTGTTTGTAATTAAAGTAACCGGTTTTGAGCGAAGCGTTTTTAATACACGAATAGCATCTTCGTAGTTTCGAGCATCATCTACAAAACCAAGCTCTTCATTGGCCTCAACAGTATCAAATCCTTGCTCTTGGAGAACATATGCCATAGCTTTACTAAATAAACCGATTCCTCTTCCTTCATGATTTGCTAGATAAAATAGTGCACCTGATTCATTTGAAGAAATCATTTTCATTGCTTCTTTTAATTGGAATCCACAATCACAGCGTTTACTTCCAAAAATATCACCTGTATGACAAATACTATGCATTCGAATTAGTGCATCCTCTGAATTTTCAAAGTCACCATAAACTAATACGCTTGATTGTTGCATTTCTGCTAAATTTGATGAAGCTAATTTACTAATAATTTTTTCAGTGTTATATGATCCATCGCTACAAAAATCTCCTTCGATATCCTCACAACGTAGCCAACAATACCATTGAAAAAGGACTGTTTCTCCATCTAAATTTACTGGTAGTTTAATTGGTCCAACTAAATAAATTGATTTATCATTATTTTTTATTACATTAATTTTCTCTTTTAATAAAGAAACTACTTTTTCGTTGATCATGAGGCTTCCTCCTGTTTTCTAAAACGATTTCATATTGAAATAATATATCTCTGAATTTTTTACTTGTCCATTATTAAATTTTTAAAAGCATTATATAGTCACATCAAAATGATGTTTAAAAGTACTTTCCTGGGTTAGTTGTTGCTTTTGTAAGCTTTCAACTTCTCCTCGTCTAGCATATTCAAATTTCTTTAACACTATTGTACTAGTATCTTTGGTTCGAATAGCATTTTGAATGATTTCTGATAAAATATCTGCATCTTTCATTGCAATATTTACACCAAGCGCAGCAGTAGGACTCATCGTGTGTGCCGCATCACCCATTATAATTAAGCCGGCTTTTACCCACGTTTTACTATGGCTACTTTGAACATTTAATAATACAAAATCGTTCCAAGATTTAATATTTTCTTGAACAGTTTCAGTCAGTTCTGGAAATGCTTCGATGAGCTGATTTACAAAAGGATTAAAAGATTTACTTCTTAAGATCGGAAAAGAACCTTCATCTATATTCCATCCAATTTGAATAAACCCTCCTGCTTGAGTAAACAAAGCCAATTGTTGTTTATTTATCAATGTTAATCTAACTGTTGGATCCCAACTTGCAGGTCTAGGTACTTTAGCCCAAAGTAAATCGTATCCATGTTTTATAATATCCGTGTGTATATTTGCTAATTTACGGATCGTTGAGAATCGACCGTCGGCACCAACTATAATCGAACTATTGATTGTTATTTCAGTACCATTTTTTATTGCTTTAACACCAATATAGCGACCATTTTGATCTTCAATTAATTTAGACACACGTGTGCCCATCAAAAGCTTTAAATTTTCATATTTATTTGCTTCATTTAAAATAACATTTAATAAATGATTTTGTGGAACATGAATACCAACGTGTTTTGATCCTTGTGGTGGAAAAATTCTTTTTATTATTTTATTATGATTCCAATATTCAACACGATCCATTAGTAGTAGTCCGTATTCTTTAACTTTTTCATAAAGATGATGTTTTTTTAATATTTGTTCACCTTCAGAATTTAGATGCTCTCCCCTAAATTCTTTATCAATTCCACTATGTCGTTCCACAAGAACGGTCGAAATATTATTTTTTGCAAGCAAATATGCTAATAGTGCACCACCTGGTCCTGCACCTACAATACATACATCTGTATTCATATTCATGTTGTTTTGCCACCTATTTATAGACATTTATTATTTTTCTAAAAAAATTATTTAGTTACTTTATGTAAGTAAGTTTAATTTAGTAATAAACTTACGTCAAGTAATAAATTTATGTATCGTAATCTTGTTATTAATACAAATTTAGTTATAATATGGATATAGGTGAGGTGGTTTTAAATGGATTTTTCTTTATTATGCCCTCGATTTGAAAAAAGCGTAGAGTTAATTAGTAAACGTTGGGTAATTCTTATAATTTTTCAACTTCTTTCTGGATCACAACGATTTTGTACAATCGAATCAACTTTGCCAATTAGCGGGCGTGTCCTTTCAGAAAGATTAAAGGATTTAGAACAAGCAGGTATTGTAAAACGAGATGTATACCCAGAAACTCCAGTTCGAATCGAATATTCTTTGACAGAAAAAGGACTGGCTTTAGAACCAGTTATTAAGGAATTAATGAAATGGTCGCAAGATTGGACAACAATCGATTAAAAATGGTTTTTGTTTTTGCTTCGCCTTTTAATTATTTTTTAGAATTCAAATACGAATAAAGGGGATGTCTCATCTGTTGGAATTTTTACTATGAGACATCCCTTTTCTATTACAATAAAAAGGCTGCTTCAAAAGTACTCTGACTAATGAGACAGCCTTTATTCACTATTCTACAAATTTCTTACTCTACTAAAAACTTGCTTATTGAATTCCTAACTCGCTTTTAATGCAGCAAGTGTTTTACCTTTCGATTTCTTCACTGGTTTCGGTGCATCGTCTACAGCTGGATTTTGCATTAAGAAATTCTTTTCTACATAAGCGAAATCTTTTGCATCAACTGTACCGTCAAAATTGATATCAGCTGAGCGTTTGTTTTTTTTACAATTTCAATTGTCCGTTCAGTAGTGTTTTCTAATATGTTTAATTTTAATCTTTTAAGGCAACTGATCAATACTATCCAATCTTTTAAAAATCATTCTTGATTATTCGATTGTTCTTTTTCCTTCTTTCTTTTTAGGAAAAAAATTAAGCCAATGATCCCTACTAAAAGGAATAATCCGCCTCCGATATAATACCAATAATGATTATTTTTTATTTCAACTGCTTTATTATTCAAATCTGTTGCTTCTTTTCCAATTGTAAATAGCTCATCCCATTCCTATACTTGAGTTCGGATGATTGCTTTCATCTTTAATCGGTAAGTTCCGGGCTCAATTGGATTATTATTTAAATCGATTGCGTAATCAAAATTTGAATTAGGGGCCATATTCCCCCTTTAGAATAGAGACTTTATATCATTTTCACTATAAGACATTTAATAAAGTTTCATCTAATAGGTTCAAAATAATATAAAGCCCATTCCATTAATTGTTATTTTTCAAATTAACGACTATAAACCCGGTGCATCCGTTAATGTCCACGTAATAGTTGCTTCATGATTACCAATCGTTGCTGAGCTGCCGGTATCATCAAAGTGACATTATCATTTAATGCCCCATCATTCACTTCTGGATTTGGTCCAAGCCAACGTGTTACCCATGTACCATAACCATTACCTGAAGATGCTGAAACAACAGGTGAAGCTGTACTTCCGTCTGTATTTAAAGCAATTGTTTCAGTTGCTACTGGAGACCCACTTGTACTTAATGAAATAGCGGAACCATTTTTAAATGTAATGATTGCACCAGGTAGAGAATCCGCTGTTCCATTTGTAAATTTACTTGCTTTAGCAGTTACTGACCAACCTGCCCCTGTACCACGGCGATCTGACACTTGAATAAATGGCTTTTTAGATTTAGCAGAATAGACTTCTGTTATATTTGAAATCTCATTTACTCCGAAATCAACTGATGAAACATAATCTAATGTTAATGAACCAGCATTCCCTGTTGGCGGGTCTGTTGGATCAGTAGGACCTGATGGTTCTAATGGTTCAATTGGATTTGTAGGATCAACAGGTGTAACTGGACCTGTTCCAGCAACAAACGTTATGGATGATTTTGAGTTTCCTACAGATGATACCTCCGCAAAAGTTGAGTGCATCCGATTACTCTAACAAGCGCGACTTTTGTAAATTTCATTTCACTTTACTCCTTTAAAAAAAATTTTTTTGTTTCAACGTTGTCAATATATCGCTGTAGTAAAGTGATTCCCATGATGTTTTTTAACTTTGATTTAGGTAAAAATAATATCCTGTCTTCAATAAAAATTCACATTTAACTCTAAGAGTCGCATGAAAAGGTGTTTTTCAATAGATGAAATAAACTTTCACTGAATTAAGACGTAACATTAATAGCAATAATAGTAATAAATTGGACAAAATTTATGGAGATTTTGAATGGATAAATCAACAAAGCGGAAATTACAAATAATAGATATTTTAAGTAAAGAAGATAAATGGTTTAAAACAGAAGAATTAGCAAATGAGTTACTTTGTACTGAAAAAACAATCCGAAATGATTTACAGGCAATTAACACACACCTACCTAAAGGATGGCAAATTGAAACAATAAAAGGTAAAGGAATTTATATTAATAAACCAATTTCTTCATCAATTAATCAAATTCGTTCACTTTTCGTAAAAAATTCATTGAAATTTCAAGCTATTATGCTAATACAATTTACTCAAATTAAAAGTATTGCGGAATTAGCAAACGCGCTTTTTACACAGCAACCTGCTGTCTATTCAATTCTTGATCGAGTAGAGGAATTATTGGAGGCCTACCATTTGACTTTAAAACGTGGCCCGCTCGAAATCGTAGGAAGAGAATTTGAAATTCGGCTATTGTGTGGTGATATCCTAGATGCTTTATGCGCTTATTCGGATGATCAAGAATGGCCACTTGAAGCATTCTCATTTCAAGATATTAAAAAAATTGTACTGGACACAACTGAAAAGTTTAAATTATTCCTATATCCTTCTACTGCCAATAAGTACGTCTATCTACTTGGAACGATGTTATATAGAATCGATAAAAAAATGCAACTTGAAATAACTGAGCAATCGATAAACAAGATTTTAGAATCAAATTATTTTAAAATTGCTAATGAAATTTGTAATCATTTAGAAAATCGATATAAACATCATATTTCTATGAATGAACGTATTGCGTTTTCATTATTAATATCAACTCTTCCATATTATAGTTTTGACAACATGGAAAAAAACGAATTTCTTTATTTATATCAAAATCAAAAAACAAGTTATTTTAAGGAACTCTATCACTTAGTTGAACTATTAAAGAAAAAAACAGGTATATCGTTAGATGAAGACGAGGAGTTTCTTTACACATTACATGACCAATTCCAAAGATACTCGTTCATTTTATACTCAATCGATAAAAAAGAACCATCCTATTCAATGGACCGTTATGTTAAAAATCAGTATTCACACCTATATAAAAATGTATCAAAAGCCTTACAAATCTGGACGAAAAAATTTTCATACCCTGAAATTACTAGAGATAAAATTGCGAAAGTTGCATTAAATGTTCAAGCTTCTAAAATTAATTTCTCATCATCAAGAAAGAAGGTTTTATTATTAACAAGTAATGGGCCAGGAGTTCATCGTTATATTGAAACGAAATTGGTTACTGCTTTTGGTCATAAAATTGATTTTATTCTTCCTAAATTAGGTGAGTTTGAATCAACAATTATAAATGAACTAAACATCGAATTTATTATTTCTGATTTCTTGCTTGAAGGCGAAATCATTCACCCAGTCATAACAATTGAACCTGTTCTTACGCAAAGAGATATTGATCAAATTTCAAATTTCTTAAATTCAAACTCGACATAAAAAAAGTAAGGCAATAAACCTTACTTTTTTTGTATATTGACTATCTATTCTCCAAGTGTCGTTTAATAAACTGTGCAATCTCAGTATTCGCTTGTTTACTAATATTCGAAGCCTTGTCCATTAACTGAAAATCATGAAACATTCCTCTCCAAACTTTACATGTAACCTCTACGCCATTAGCATTTGCTTTTGCCGCATAAGCTAAAATATCATCGATTAACTCTTCCCTTGCGCCAACATGGATCAGCATTGGAGGTAAACCTTTTAAATCACCATAAAGTGGTGAGACTAAAGGATTTTTCCGATTATTATTACCTACGTATGTATCAACAATATTGATATCATTTCCATGATAACTTGCATGAATACTATCAAAATCTGAAGTGTATAATTGACTTTCTTTCATTAAGTCTGTCGCTGGAGAGATCCCTACAACAGCTGCTGGATGGTTTCCATTTGAAGCTTTTATTTTATTTAACAAAGCAAAGGTTAAATTACCACCCGCACTATCCCCAACGATAACAACTTTAGAATTGGAACTATAATTTTTTCCTAAATAATTATAAACTTTTTCAACATCAGTTAAAGCTGCTGGATATGGATTTTCAGGTGAAAGTCTATACTGTATCGTTAGTACCCTGTAACCTGTCTCTCTAGCTAGGATTGTTCCTAAATTCCTTGAAAATCTTAACCCACCTCTGGACCAACCTCCGCCGTGTACATAAAAAACAATCTTATCATCTGAAGATCCATCTGGAATTAACCATTCCACTTTTGTTCCTTCAATATTATCTCCCTTAATTTTAATATTCGAAGGAGTTGGGATTATTTGTTTTTCAATTTCGATTCGTTTTTGCTCTAATGATGCCGTTCTTCCTTCTTTTGCTTTTTTCATATTTAATGCTCTAAGAGCTTCCGAGACCTTGTCGGGTTTCTCATTTTGATAGATAAGGGAAGAATTACTTTCACTTTTCACAGTATTTTTTGAAGCTACTAAATAATTTCCGATTAACAAACAAGTCACTAGTGAAAGAAATAAAAAAGTTTTTTTCAAAATAGCTCCCTACTTTACTGGTATTTTTTGTCTTTTAATATTAAATTTTCCATTTTCTCATGAATTACTCGGAAATAAAAAAGGTGCACAGAACTTGTGCACCTTTTTGGCGTATAAACATTAAAAAGTAGGTAAATTACTTAAATTATTTGTAGGATCACCATCAGGATAAGAACGAAGTGTTTTATGCGGATTATCTCCACGAGTAAGACCTGTGTTCACATCTTCAATTTGTTCAAGTTCTGCCATCGCAATGGCTTGCTCAATCCCGACTATTTCACCATTTTGAAATTTTACATCTGTAATATCACCATCGCCATTTTTTCGTACTGCGACGATATGTAATTTATTTGGATCATCTTGATGTTCAGGATGTCCGATACCACGATTTTGAAACGACATACCAACACACCTCCATTTATTAGACACAAAAATAGTATGGCGAGATGAAAATATGTTTATCCTTCCAAATTATTACAAGATTAAATCTAAAAATAATTTTGTTAAACATTTCACAAAATATACACAGACAAATTCACACTAAAACTATACGATAGTTATGTAATCATTAATCCAAACACTTTTCGAAAGAAGGGAACAATATGACTACTGTTTTAGGAATGACAAGAGAAGGCAGATTAATTCACAAAATTGGTGATTGGTGATGGTTATTACCGATAAACAAAATTAAACAAAGATGAACTAAAAACATTAAATATACTTGTTGGTGAAGGTATGGCGACTGTCGTAAAAAAGGGGACCGGTTATGCGGCTCTTGTTAAATTGACTGAACAAGGCAAAATTATTAAACACGAATGTTAACTATCGTTGATTAGAATAAATCTACATCCATGAAAAGTCTTAATCGCTTAACCCCCCCCCCATTATTTACCCCTTTAATTAAAAGCTGACATATCTAAGCATACTTAAAGGGGTATTGTTTTAATGAGGCAACAATGTTTTTTGATACATTATTTGGTGAATCATTTGTTTATGCAAATGGCATAATAGAATTTATAAAGCTTGTTATTGACGCCTTTTATTCGCCTACTAAGCCATCACCATCTCGATCATCCATATATTTATAGAGCCATGAATCGCGCGTAATTGGCATTTTAAAGCCAGCAGCTTTGGCTTCAGCGATTGTAACACTTCCGTTATGATTGGTATCCACTTTACTAACATCTTCATTACTATTTTTCGTTTTGTTTGCAGGTACATTGTCTGTTTTCTTAGACGTACTGCTTGCATCTGTCGTTTTCCCTAAATTTTTGTTCACTTCATCTGGGTTTACATTGTCAAATTCATCTGTAATGGATCTACCCTGAATTTTGTATGTGAATTTATAATGGTTAGGAATTTGCGTCTTAGTATTTGGATATTGGATCACTGCTACGAAATCAGTGCAACCTCGTGCATCTCGAATCACTTTTTCCATATAAGCTTGATCACCGTGCCTATTAAGATTACTATTCTGAGGTGTAATGTTATATGCGTTTGATACTCCCCCAAGCGAGTCAGCAATCACATGTCCTTTATCCAAGGTCGGACTCTCTGTACCAGGAACATTTGCTTCATCAGCGTAATATCTACCTGATGACAAAATATGATCAGTATTTGGATTTTGAAGTGTTATCTTTTTCGCTTCAACACGAATTAGCTGACCGTATTCATTTGTATATGCCCAATATTCCCGTTCTCCAAATCCGACATCTACTTTGACATTCGGCTGTCTATCTCCTGACATATCCCCGCCGTTTACTACAATTAGGGTATATTTGCTGTAATCAAATCCGTCGGTTGTACTTGTTGACTTTGAAGTGCTAGATACCGGAACACTTTTGTTGGGTTCACTATCACTCGTTGGTTTTTCTGTGTCATCGGCAGATGTACTCTTATTTGTTTCAACAGTCTTAGAAGCCGTGCTCGCTTTCGATTGCACTTTATTTGACGAAGTCTGTTCAGTGATTTTTCCGCAACCCACAAATACTGATAGTAAAATCACAGTAAATAAAATCAAAAATATTCTTTTGTTCACACTCTGCACACCTTTCTCATGTTTCTACTCTAGAAAAATCATATTTAAACGATAACACATTTTGATCCTTTGTTGGAATATATCTATCGATGATATTGAATCCTTATGCAACTTTCCTACCAGTTAGCCATCCATGAATCCTCGGATTCACAACAGTGAATGGAAGTTTTTATTGCACTCCCATGGTAGTTGAATAAGAAAATCATCATCTACTTAAATAGAGCATAAAAAAACGCTATCTCTAATGAAGATAACGTTCTAGATTGATTTCAAATTTGTTCATTTAAAGCTTGTGCCAATCCGATAAAAAACTTTAATGACTCCGGATTAGCCATCGAACCTTGGTTGACTACTTTTTCAGGAGAAAAACCTAATAATATTTTACGTATTGGAACTTCTAACTTTTTTCCACTCAATGTTTTTGGAATTTGTTCAACTTCATAAATTTCATTAGGGACAAAACGCGGTGAAACCTTGTGTTTAATTTCTACTTTTATTTTTTCCTTTAATTCGTTTGTCAAAACAACCCCATGTTTAAGTACAACAAATAATGGCATAAATGACTGACGGCCTAGTAGTTCTAAATCGATTACTAAAGCTTCCATTATCTCATCAAGTGACTCAACAACTCGATAGATTTCGCTTGTACCTAGACGTACTCCATGTCTATTTATTGTTGAATCTGATCTCCCATAAATTACACAACTACCTTTTTCATCAATTTTAATCCAATCTCCATGTCTCCAAATACCTGGATAAACTTCAAAATAACTTTCAAGATAACGCTCATTATTCGAATCACCCCAGAAATAAAGCGGCATGGACGGCATAGGAGAAGCAATCACTAGTTCCCCCACCTCATTAATAACTGATTTTCCCTCATCATCAAATGATTGTACATGAGCACCTAATGAACGAGCTTGAATCTCTCCAGCATAAACAGGAAGAATCGGTGAACCTCCAACAAATGCTGTGCAAACATCAGTACCTCCACTAGTTGAAACAAGCCAGATGTCATCTCTTATATTTTCATATACCCAGGAAAATCCTTCGACTGATAGTGGGGATCCTGTTGAACAAATAGACTTTAATTTAGAAAAACTATGTCTATCTTTTAGCTTTATTGCGTGCTTCTCACACACACTTAAGAATCCTGCACTTGTACCAAAGAATGTTACACCTACTTCTTCTGCAAGGTCCCATAAAACATGTAGACTAGGATAAGTTGGGCTTCCATCAAACAATAAGATCGTACTGCCAGATAACAAGCCTCCAACTAATTGATTCCACATCATCCAGCCAGTAGTAGTAAACCAAAACATGACATCATCTTGATTTATTCCTTGTTCAACTACTAATGTCTTAAGTTGCTCAACTAATATTCCACCTTGACTTTGTACAATTGGTTTAGGCAAACCCGTTGTCCCCGAAGAAAATAAAATCCATAGGGGATGATCAAAAGGAACACTTTCAAAAGTAAGTTCACTGCTTCCCACTAATAATTCATTCCAAAAAACTGTTTCATTTTCCATTTTGGAATCATCAAAATTTACATATGGCACTAAAATTGTCTTCTTTAATGTAGGTAATTCAGACTGTAGCTCGTCAACGCTTGATAACCTATTTTGAACTTTTCCATTATAAGAATAACCATCCACCGCAAATAAAATAGTCGGTTCGATTTGTTTAAATCGGTCAATTACACTACTCGTTCCAAAGTCTGGTGAACAGCTAGACCAAATCGCTCCAATGCTTGCACAAGCTAAAAAGGCAATGATTGTTTCAGGGATATTAGGCATATATGCTACAACCCGATCCCCAGGTTTAACACCTAATTCTCTTAAAGAATTTGCGACCAAGCCTGTCTTTTCCTTAAGCTCTTTCCAACTTATTTCTGTTTTTGGAGTAATTTCCGATTGAAAAATTAATGCAGGTTGGTCTCCTTTATCATTTCGAAATACATGTTCTGCATAATTAATTTTAGAGCCGGTAAACCATTTTGCGCCCGGCATTTTTCGCTCTTCAAGAACATGATCGTATGGTGCATGGGAAATTACATTACAATATTTCCAAACGCTTTCCCAAAAGGACTCTAATTCATCGACAGACCATTTCCATAACTCACTTTGTGTATTGAAAAATAGATTTTTTTCATTTTCGAGCCAGTTCATAAAATGGCTAACTCCAGCATTTTCAATTTGCTGCCTAGTTGGTTCCCATAATAAAGCACCTTCAGTAATCGCTTTCATTATTACTCCTCCTAAATTAGCAATCTATTTATTTTAAGGACACAGTAACTGCGCATAACTCAAACCTTGAAAAATCCTTATAATCTTTCCATTATGTATTAGTAAAATCTTTTTTCTAAAAATACTTAATATTTAAAAATTAACTATTATACTATTACACACTAAATTTACTGTCAATATCGAAAATGAATCATCGTTCAATTGAAAGCACAGTTTAATTCCGTATATTTAACTATTAATATTTGAAATTAACCCAAAAAACTTCATACTATATCCTCATAGAGATAGTGTTGATATTTAATTTGATTGAATGTAATATATTAATTGATAATCCTGCAGGTTATTATTTCCAATTTTACCACTATTTACCATAAAAATGTTTTAGCTCGTATATACCCAGAGATATGGTCTGGGAGTCTCTACCTAATTCCCGTTAAGAATTAGACTACGAGGTAATTTTTACTTTATTAGTAAAAAAAGCTGAATTTATTAAAGGATAACTCTTTACCTTTGAATAGATCCCTTTAAATACTCTATTAATCTTAGACTATTTAAAAGTGTGCATTCTTCACCTATTTGAAGGACTTTATATACCTTTATAATTTCAACTTTTTTGCGAACCAAGATAAAGTAGGACTTATCTCTTTAGTGGAGAATACGTCCTACTTTATCTTGGTTTTTTTACGTCACTTAAATGTTTCTTTAATTAATGTTTATAGAAGGGGTTTATTGATATGTATAAGGCCATGTATCATACTTTTGACCACCTAAGACTATCTCACAAGCAAACGCAAGAGGCTAATATTGCGTTCTTACATGACTTTAATGCAGTTTTAGAATCCCCCCATTTAAAAAAATTAGCAAAAAAAACACAGTTAATTCCCAACTCAGAGCATTGCCATAATCGTTTGTCTCATACTATTGACGTATGTCATGTTTCAGGCTTAATCGTTGAACATCTTAACAATTATTTTCGAGAGAATAATATTACACCCATAAATAAAGATTTAGTAAAGGCTATTAGTCTAGCTCATGATATTGGCCATCCACCATTTGGGCATACCGGTGAACGAGTGCTAGATGAAATGATGAAACAAATGGGTGGATTTGAATCGAATGCACAGAGCGTTAAAATTTTAGTTAATAGTTCGGATGATTTTAAATACAGAACCCTTACAGCCTTAATGAAATACAAAACTAAAATTCCTTTAATAAGAGATGAATATAACGGTTTAATCAAAGGCTATTACGAGTATATGACAGACTATTTAGAACCATTATTTTTGACATATCAAGAAAATGTCATAGAGCAATCAATCGTAGACATCGCAGATACGTTATCTTATGCCCTATCAGATCTAAAGGATTTAATTCTATTTTATGGAGAAAATAGATTTGCTCAATTACTTAACAGATATTTTACTGAAGGCGCAATGCTAGAGGAGTCATTGCTTTTTTTCCCTGAAATTAGAAGATCTGAATTACTTTATTTCATTCCAAAGATTATGGAAGACATTAAAAATAATATACTTGGGGAGATTTTACAAAATTACCGTAAGTTCATATCGGAACCACTACAATCTATTATTCATGATTTTATAGATTCATTAGTGATCAAGATAAACTATGCACAACCAATGTATAGTAAATTGAATCTTCCAATAGAAAATGAACTAAAACTTTTTCTATTAAATCAAATTACAAAGAAATGTTTCTTAGAAAGAAAAGTTAATAGAGAAATAGATAAAAAGATTACTCATAATATACAGCTCACCTACGATTATCTTTTTAACTTAAATAGTGAGGATTCTTTGCTAAATATAGATAAAGAAGTCTTACATAAATTAATCAATATCTCTAACCATATTGAACGTTCACGTTTTGTTTGTGACGTAATTTGTCATTTAAATGATATGGA
>NZ_NTZO01000562.1 GCF_002559405.1 Bacillus sp. AFS001701
AGTTTTAAAAGAATGTGAAGCAAATTTAGCTGCGAAGATCCGTTCACTATGTAGAACACGTTCTTACCAATGGGCATTAAAAAAAGCAGCTAAATTGAAAGAAGCTGCCATGAATAATCCTTTTGATAAAATTATTTACCAAAGTCATTTAATCAGTCTAAATATGTTTATTCAAATGCTTCTTCAATACCAAGAGCACCTATCTATCTTAGAGGAACAAATAGCTACTCTCATTAAAGATATCGAAGAATATAAGATAATCCAGTCTATTCCAGGTATCGGAGAAAAAATCGGTGCAACGATACTCTCTGAAATTGGTGAAATAGAACGGTTTAATCATCCAAAAAAATTAGTAGCCTTCGCTGGAGTTGATCCTAGTGTATTTCAGTCTGGTAAGTTCAATGCCACTATAAATCATATTACCAAAAGAGGTTCAA
>NZ_NTZO01000563.1 GCF_002559405.1 Bacillus sp. AFS001701
AAAGGCTACGAAAAAAGACAGTAAACCATCACATTTCAATGTGAGTGCATAAAAAAATATCACCAGCTTTAGATTTTTTCTAAGGCTGGTGATCTATTAAAAAGGGAGTCTTTAAAATGGGTGTAGAAGAAATAAAAAAACGAGCTGTTGTCGCAGTAGTTCGTGGTGCCACTTTGGAAACTATTATACCGATGGCTGAAGCGTTGAAAAAAGGTGGGGTCACTACCCTTGAAATCACGATGGAAACACCGAAAGCGCTAGCGATTATTGAAAAATTGTCAAGTGTCTTCGGGGATGACATATTGGTAGGTGCTGGAACGGTTTTGGATGCCGAGACTGCTCGTGCTGCTATCATGGCCGGTTCTAAATTTATTTTTTCACCGACTTTAAATAAAGATACAATCCAAATGACAAAACGTTATGGAGTAATCAGTGTTCCGGGCGCATTTACACCAACTGAAATACTTACTGCCTATGAACATGGTGCTGATGTAATTAAAGTATTTCCAGCCGGTAGTGTAGGACCTGACTATTTTAAAAATATAGCCGGACCACTGCCTTATGTTCCACTCATTCCAACAGGAGGCATTAACTTGCAAAATGCAAAAGATTATATCCGAGCAGGCGCCGTTGCAGTTGGAGTGGGTAGTTCTTTGGTTGATCCGAAACGACAATTAACTGATCAATATTTATTAAAAGTAACCCAAAATGCAAAAGGTCTAATGGAAGAGGTTCTTTTCGCAAGAAAAGGGTTGGTTCACATGTAAGGAAGGTGGCGGAAGCTGGTATGACACTTTGTTTTTGTGTCATGCAAGCAACTGTCATCTTTTCTTTATTTTTTGTGGATACTATATAATTGTGAGTTGGGAATCATATTAGGGTAAGTCAGTACTGTTTAAGTGACACGTAAATACTCAAATTTGGAACATGACGGAAATATAATGTAGATAATAAAAAGATTATTAGTCAATTCAATAGTTGTCAGTTATCTTGTCCTTAAGACCAGTAACTTTTAAAATTTATTAGCTGGAAAATGACTAGATCTTTCGGTAAAATGAAGGCACCATAGAAAGTTGAAAGAGGAAAATGATTATGGAAAAAATAACCATTACCGATGTTGCAAAAGCAGCAGGTGTTTCGAAAAGCACGGTGTCTCAGTTTTTAAATAAAAAGTATGAATATATGGGAGAAAAAACAAAGCTTAAAATAGAAGAAACGATTAAACAACTTGGTTATCAGCCAAACTATATTGCCAGAAGTCTGAAGCAAAAACGTACTTCTATGGTGGGAATTATAGTAGCTAATAGTATCCATTACTTTTCAGCGGAGGTTATCCGTGCGATTGAGGACTTCTGCCATAAACATGATTTGCATGCCATCGTATGTAACGCTGATGATGATCCCGAAAAAGAGAAACAATATATTGAAATGTTAAGAGCAAAGCAGGTGGATGGACTCATTATTTTCCCAACCGGACATAATAACGCGTTATATGAGAATATGAATAAGACAGGCTATCCTGTTGTGTTTATGGACAGGAGAATAGAGAATCCTAATGTTTTTTCTGTACTTACAGACAATCAAGAGTCCACTTATAAAGCAGTGAAGAAATTTATTGAAAAGGGCCATCAGAACATCGCCTTTGTGGTGCAACCACTTACGATTAGTCCGCGAATCGACAGATTAGAGGGATATAAGAAAGCTTTGTTCGATGCAGGTATAAAGCCAAATTTAGATTTCATTATTGAAGCTAGTTTAACGGAAATGAAAAGTAAACTAGAGAAACTTTTTTCATCTGAGAAAAAGCCGACAGTCTTAATTGCAGCAAATGATCGTGTTTTTTT
>NZ_NTZO01000564.1 GCF_002559405.1 Bacillus sp. AFS001701
ATGAGACAAGATAAGAAAAATATCGATTTGAAAATAAAATATATAATCTTAAAAAGTTTTGGAAACCCAGTGATTTGTGAATTAGAGGAAGACTTTATAAAAGAAAATTTAGATCGTTTTTTAAAACAAATAATTTCATAATACTTACCTGAAAATGGTGTTTTGATCAAATGTTAAAATCAAAATATCATTTTCTTTTTCTAAATTAGGCTAACTAAATCATTAGAAATGAAAAACATAGGACAATTCGTCGAATAGAATTTCAGAGAAAAAAAAGGTTTGATTTAATAAAAAATGGAATGTAAATACATATAGAAAGGTTAGATAAGGTGACTATAATGAGAAATTCCCAGTTAGATAAAATCCGTTTAGTTGGTGATGTGACAATTCCAGGAGATAAATCAATATCTCATAGAGCAATTATGTTTGGATCATTAGCGAAAGGAACTACAAAGGTTACTAACTTTCTATTAGGTGAAGATTGTTTAAGTACGATTGCGTGTTTTAGAAAATTAGGTGTACAAATCGAAGTATCAGAAGATGAAGTAGTCGTTTATGGTAAAGGAATTGAAGGACTTAAAGAGGCACATGAAGTACTTGATGTAGGAAATTCGGGAACAACAGCAAGATTAATGATGGGAATATTAAGTGGTTTACCTTTCCATTCAGTTATTATTGGTGATGAATCCATTGGTAAAAGACCAATGAAACGAGTTACAAAACCTTTAAAAATGATGGGAACTTCTATAGATGGACGTGAAGACGCTACATATACACCTATTTCTATTAGAGGAGGTTCACTGAATAGTATTTCTTATGCTTCTCCTGTTTCAAGTGCACAAGTTAAATCTTCAATTTTACTAGCTGGTTTATTCGCAAAAGGTACAACGACTGTGACTGAACCAGAAAAGTCTCGTGACCATACTGAAAGAATGCTAAAGGCATTTGGTTGTGAGTTAGTAGTTGATGGAAACAAAGTCTCGATTAATGGAAACCAAGAATTAACTGCAACAGATGTTATTGTACCAGGGGATATTTCATCAGCTGCATTTTTCTTAGTAGCAGGTTCGATTGTTCCTAATAGCGAAATATTGTTGAAAAATGTAGGGGTAAACCCTACCAGAACAGGGATATTAACAGTTCTAGAAAGAATGGGCGCCGATATTACTTTAGAGGATGAAAAAGTTGTAAACGGAGAACCAATAGCGAATATACGAGTGAAATCATCCAGTTTAAAATCAACTGTAATCGGTGGGGCTGAAATTCCTACATGTATCGATGAGTTGCCTATCTTGGCCTTAGCAGCAGCTTTAGCAGATGGTGAGACTATTATTAAGGATGCTGAAGAGTTAAGAGTAAAGGAAACGGATCGTATTCAGACTGTTGTAACAGAACTTACAAATCTTGGTGTAAGCATTGAAGCAACAAAAGATGGTATGATTATACAAGGGAATAGTTCTTTAATAGGTGCTAATGTAAATTCACATGGAGATCATCGAATGGGAATGATGCTTTCAATTGCTGCATTACTTGCTAAAGGTGATACAATTATTGAAAATACAGAATGTATAGCTGTATCTTTTCCGAACTTTAAAGAGCAATTAAACGAATTAATTAAGTAGTCATATGAGGTGTAAGAATGAGTTTATACGAAGCTGTTCAGTTAATAGAGAACGGTCATACTGAAAAGGGATTAGATTTATTAAGAAAGAATTTAAAAACTGCTAACGATGAAGAAAAATACGAAGCAGCACTTCTTTTTCAATCATTAGGATTTGTGGAAGATGCGAAAAATATCATTGAAGATTTAGTTTACTTATACGATGACGACGATGATCTTAAAATAATGTATGCAGAAATATTGTTGGATCTTGATTTAGAAGACGAGGCATTAGAAATTTTACTTGCCATAAAAGATGATAGTGAAAGTCGAGTTCAAGCACTTTTATTAATGGCTGATCTATATCAAGTTCAAGGTCTCGATGAAGTAGCTGAACAAAAGTTATTTGAAGCAAAAAGAATTTTACCGAATGAACCTGTAGTAGATTTTGCATTAGGGGAGTATTATTTTAGTAAATATGATTATAAAAAAGCAATTCCATTTTACGAAAAACTTTCTAATCAAGAAATTGAAGTGAGTGGAGTAAATAAAGATTTAAGACTTGCTGAATGTTTAAGTGCTGAAGGTGAATGGGAAGATGCAATTTCCTATTATGAAAAAGGAATTCAGAAAACAAAAGACTTCCATACACTATTAGGATATGGCATTACGCTATTTCAAGCTGAACGTTATGCAGCCTCAATTCCAGTATTCGAGGAAGCGATCTTCTTTGATCCTGAATATTTAGTAGCACATTTATGGCTAAGTAAAGCACATGAACTTGAAGGCCAAATTCAAGAAGGCTATGATATATTACAAAAAGCTTTACTTGTTGATGAAACAAATGTAGAATGCCTTTTATCAGCAGCAAAATTAGCTCGTAAATTGAAGGATTTAAATGCAAGTAAAAAACATTTACAGGAAGCATTAATTTATGATCCTTCGCTAATTGAGGCAGTTCAGTTATTAGTCGGAATTCTTTTCGAAGAAGAAGATTTCGATGACATAATTAGTACAATTGAACTAGCAATTGAGCATGGAGCTTCAGATCCTCATTTTAATTGGGACTTAGGCAAAGCATATTATGGAAATGAAAATTATGAATTGGCATTAAATCAATATCGTCTAGCATATAATGACTTTAACCAGGAAATTTCCTTCTTAAAGGAATACGGAGACCTATTGTTTGAAGAAGGCTTAGTACAAGAAGCAAAAGAGGTTTACAGTAAACTTGTAGACGATGAATATCTACAGGAAGAAGTAAGAGAGCGTCTTGAAAGAATAAATGAAATTCTGTAGTTTTCTTTATTCAGAAAAGGGGACAAATTTTAAGGACAGAGGAGGGATTTAATAATGGCAACCCCTGTATCTGTGAATGAGAAGAAAGATTTTGTTAAGTGGTTTCTAAGTAACTTCCAGTTAAAGCAAAGAGAATGTGTTTGGATTTTAAATTACCTAATGAGCCATGACTATTTAATGAAAAAGGTTCATTTCGTAGAACAGTCTAAATATTGTCCACGCGGGTTAGTGATGTCGACAAACTGTGTTAAAGAAGTCCCATTTCATTTTTATAAACAAAATGTTATGACGACAGATGCAGAGAAATCATTTCACGATATTCGACTAAATAGGGATGAGGATATTTATATCCAGCTCAATTTTAAATCTTCTTTTCAATATCCAATGTTTGTTTCAGTTTTAGAAGAGAACCCACATATACCAAAAAACTTAAATAGTAACGAAAAAGACCGCGTAATTGCTGAAAAGCTATTGTCAGATTCAATTATTAATTTCCAAAAAGACAGATTGATGAAAATGATTGACGAAGCTCTTGATAAACAAGACAAAAAGCTTTTCCAAGAATTAACTAAACAACTGAATTCATTAACTTAATGTAAAACTGAAAAAAGTCCTCATTATGGGGGCTTTTTTACTGTTGAAAAGGTATTTGCTAATTGAACACAATTAAATTTTATTGTTAAATAAGATATGTGGGGTTAATTTCCATTTTAGTACCCTCTCTTTTAAGTATGGACAGATTCATCATCTTAATCATTCGATGCAATCCTAGTAGGTCCTTAGACTTCTGGTGTATCCCATAGGAGTCGAGCGTATCAATTAACTTTTACAAGTTAAAAATTATAGTATGTAAACTTAAGATTAGCAAATTCCTCATAAAAAAATACTCATATAAAAAAATAGTAAAAAAGTCACTTAATATAGAAAGTTTCTTGGATTATTGATTGATCTAATAATCTCATAGAAATATTTGCTTCGTAATGGATCGGAGTTCAACTAAATTCACAATTTTTTTATATAAACCAATAAACTGTTTATGGGATTACTGAATTCAATACAAAGATTCCTTTCCACTGACTGAAAAATCCTTTATTATCGGGCTTTTTTTCTTTCTTAAAATAGTAATGTATGGTTAAATGGAAAATAGAAATTTGTTCACAAAAATTTCACAATTATAAATAAATTATTTTAATAGAAAGAGGTAATTTTGATGAAATGGACAACTAATGAATTAAATCAAGTTATTGAGAATCTGGAATACATCGATACGATCATTATTCCACTTTGTCCTGTTTCTTTGAAAAAAGAAAATATTGGTCTAGCTGAGCAAAGAGAGGACCTAATAATACTTACTTCAGAACTAGAACGTACATATAAAGGCAGAGTTGTAATCGCTCCGGAATTTACTTATTTACCTGAAGAATCTAATAAAATAAGCCGATTAAAAGCTTGGAATGAAGAGTTTAAAGATAGTGGGATTAAGCATGTTTTTTATTTAACATGTGATTTTGATTGGAGACAGTCAGAAGCTGAAATGGATGAATCATTAATTTGGTTACCTAATTTAAACATCAATAGCTTAGATGAATCATCACAACGCGTAATAGTAGATAAACAATTATCTCACATAAATGCATTATTTTCTAAAATATGGGGATAAAAATAAAAACAACATTATTACTATGATTATTATTAGGATATTATTGACCTTCTAAATTTGTTATTATATTATGAAAGTGTCCTAGTTTTATTATTATAGCTGTTGTCCGTACAGGAGTACTTGTGATAGAGGGGGGAATTTTCATGAGTGAAAAGGTTTCAAGACGCCAGTTTTTAAACTACACATTAACAGGTGTAGGCGGCTTTATGGCGGCAGGAATGCTAATGCCATTGGCTCGTTTTGCCATTGACCCAGTTTTACAAAAAGAAGAAGCTGGAGCAATGGTGCAAGTTGGATTAGTTAAAGATTTAACAACTGACCCAAAACGCTTTGACTTTAAAGTTAAGCAGGTAGATGGTTGGGTTAAATCTGATGCGTCACACATTGCATGGGTGTACAAGAATTCAAATGGAGACATCGTTGCGTTATCACCTACTTGTAAGCATTTAGGCTGTACAGTTGGTTGGAACGACAATAAAGATTTTTCAAATCAATTCTTCTGTCCATGTCATGGCGGTCGTTACCATAAGGATGGTAAAAACATTAAAGGTACACCACCGCTTGGTCCACTAGACAACTATGCGGTAAAAGTGAAAGGTGATTCTTTCTATCTTGGTAAACTACAACCAAATACAGGAGGTAAATAATCGTGCTTAACAAAATTTACGACTGGGTAGATGAGCGATTAGAAATTACGCCTCTTTGGAGAGATATCGCTGATCATGAAGTACCAGAACACGTTAATCCAGCACACCATTTTTCAGCATTCGTATATTGCTTCGGTGGATTAACATTTTTCGTTACAGTAATTCAAATTTTATCTGGAATGTTCTTAACAATGTACTATGTTCCAGATATCAAAAATGCATGGGAATCAGTTTATTACTTACAAAACAACGTTGCATACGGACAAATCGTTCGTGGTATGCATCACTGGGGTGCAAGTTTAGTAATTGTTATGATGTTTTTACATACTTTACGTGTATTCTTCCAAGGCGCATATAAAAAGCCTCGTGAGCTTAACTGGGTTGTAGGGGTTTTAATCTTCTTCGTAATGCTTGGATTAGGCTTTACAGGATATTTATTACCTTGGGATATGAAAGCGTTATTTGCGACTAAAGTAGGTCTGCAAATTGCTGAACAAACACCATTTATTGGTAAGCAAGTGAAAACGTTAATTGCAGGTAATCCGGAAATCATCGGTGCACAAACATTAACTCGTTTCTTCGCAATCCATGTATTCTTCTTACCTGGTGCTTTACTTGCTCTTATGGGTGCCCATTTCTTAATTATTCGTAAGCAAGGTATTTCAGGTCCACTATAAGATTTAGTGCATGGGGCTTTAGTAAAAAATGACTAAAGTGTGTCGAAATAAAGGAGGGAGAACATGCATCGCGGTAAAGGAATGAAATTTGTAGGTGACTCACGTGTACCTGCAATGGCAGGACGTAAACCTAATGTACCAAAGGATTATTCAGAATATCCTGGTAAAACTGAGGCATTCTGGCCAAACTTCTTATTAAAAGAATGGATGGTAGGAGCAGTTTTCTTAATTGGATACTTAACATTAACAATTGCACATCCATCTCCACTTGAGAGGGTTGCAGACCCAACTGATACTGGCTATACGCCACTACCAGACTGGTATTTCTTATTCTTATATCAATTCTTAAAATATAGCTATGCTTCTGGTGACTATAACGTAATTGGTGCTTTCGTAATTCCTGGATTAGCATTTGGTGGCTTATTATTAGCGCCATTCTTAGATCGTAGTCCACATAGAAAACCAATTAAACGTCCATTAGCTACAGGATTTATGTTATTAGCTTTATCTGGTGTAATTTATTTAACATGGGAAGCTGCGGCTCACCATGACTGGAAAAAACAAAAAGAACAAGGTAAAATCCGTACTTTTGTTGAATTAAATAAAGAAGATCCAGCATATAAACTATTGCAAAAAAATACTTGTGTATCTTGTCATGGCGATAATCTTGAAGGTGGCGCAGCAGCACCTAGCCTTCAAAATAATGGTTTAAAACCTGAAGAAATCGCTCATATCGCAAGAAACGGTCGAAAAGCGATGCCATCTGGCGTATTTAAAGGTACTGACGCAGAACTTAAAGTGCTAGCTGAATTCGTTTCAAAAGCAGGTAAAACAGAGTAATTAAAAGAGAGTCGAATTTTCGACTCTTTTTTTATGTTGTATTGTATACTGAAATAATAACATGTAAAAAATGTGATGATACATATAAATTGTGAACTTTGTGTTATAAATTAATTAAATCTCTTCAGTGAAAGTGAGATGAAGTGAAATAGTGAACATATTCTACAGTATGCTACGGCTTAAACCTAACTTAATTGCTTTATTTATTATAAATGCACTTGGAACAATCTATGGATACTATTGGTATAAATCTCAACTTGAGTTTACTCCTGGTTGGTTAAAAATATTTGTCCCTGATAGTCCAACTGCTTCTTTATTTTTTTGTATTGTATTGCTACTATTCATTCTAAATAAACGGAATGGACTAATAGAGGCATTAGCATATGTAAGTTTAATGAAATATGGCATATGGGCAGTTTTAATGAACGGAATGGTTCTTTATTTATCAGGTGGACTTGATGCGACTGCATACTTATTAATTTTTTCGCATGGGGCTATGGCAATCCAGGCTGTCTTGTATGCACCGACATTTAAAGTTAAAAAATGGCACTTGACTGTTGCTAGTATTTGGATTTTACAAGATCTTATTTTAGACTATGTTTTTGGAACAATGCCTGAATACTATATGCTTTCTGATTACAGAATTTGGATTGCTTTAGTGACATTTTGGTTAACTATATTTGTTATTTTAATCGCTTATTACCAGTTAATTTTAAAAAAAAGAGCTCGTGCTTGAACAAGTTCTAATCTTGTCCTTTCTCTCATAATTATTAGTAGTTATGAGGGAGGGGTTTGATGAAAAAATTAATTGCGGGGATAAGTGTTTTTTTTATTTTCTTTTCATTCAATACCGTAAAAGGGTACGCTAAAATAGATCAAGAAACTTCATTAATTGAACAATCGCTCTCTTTAGTACAAGATGGTGATTATGTTCATGGCGCAAATTTATTAGAACAATTAGAATCTAAGTATATGAAGTCAGCAAAAAAGAATAAGGATTTCACACCAAAGGAGTTAGAAACCATTTCAGTTACTTTTCAAAATGCGCTTGTGTCTTTAACAAATGATGCAATTGATCCACAAGAAAAAGTTGCCGATGTACTTGGTTTGAGATTATTGATTGATGCTGGAGAAACGACTATGCAGCCGATGTGGAAGGAAATGAAAAAGTCGGTTATGACTCCACTACAGAATATGGAGTCAGCATATAAACGAGGTAATTCTGAAGCATATGAAACGCAATTAAATCAATTCTTACACCAATTTGAGATTATTTATCCCAGTCTTATCATGGATCTTCCATATGATGAAGTAAAAAAAATAAATTCACTTATTTCGTTTTTAGATGATTATCGTATTAACCAAGAATCTATACCGGCCTTTCAACAAAAGTTGGATGAGACAAAAAGTGAATTATTATTCATTTTTGATCAAGGTAATTCAATTATTCCACCTGTTTCTATTTGGACAATATTTACAACAGGGATCATTATTGTCGGTACATTAAGTTATGTCGGTTGGAGAAAATATATAGGTGATCGAAATAAGAACAAAAAAAGAAGAGAACATAATGATTGACAAATTTCTCTAAAAGTTATTACAATATCGTAAAATCACACTCCTTGGAGGAATTACAATGAGTTATTTAATTTACTTTTTAATTTTGTTGCTTGTACCTTTATATGCACAAATGAAGGTTAAATCAACTTTTAGAAAGTATTCTCAAGTTGGTTCTACATCACATTTAACGGGTGCAGAAGTAGCTAGAAAAATATTAAATGAAAATGGATTATACAATGTGGCAGTAGAGGAAACTCGAGGATATTTATCTGACCATTATGATCCACGTGCAAAAGTTGTACGATTATCAACTGAAAATTATCATGGATATTCGGTTGCGGGTACTGCAGTTGCTGCTCATGAAGTAGGACATGCAATTCAAGATGCGAATGACTACAGCTTTCTAAGATTCCGTCATTCATTAGTACCTGTTGCAAATTTCAGTTCCAATTTTTCTTATATATTTATTTTAATTGGCATGTTTTCTCGCCTATCGGGTGCACTATTAATAGGAATAGTTTTATTAGCACTTGGTGTATTGTTCCAAGTTGTTACACTTCCTGTTGAATTTAACGCCTCAAGTAGAGCCTTAAAACAGATTACGACTTTGGGCATTATCAATTCGAATGAGCATGTTTATGCAAAACGTGTTTTAAATGCAGCTGCATTGACATATGTTGCAGCGGCAGCGGTAGCCGTTGCAGAATTATTAAGATTAATTTTAATTTATACTGGTATGACACGTAGTGATGATTAATATCAATATAAAACAAAAAGAGGTTCTGGCAACCAATGCCAAGAACCTCTTTTTTTGTTTCAGTTAAAAATTAAGGGTGAAGAGGGACTTTATTTTCATCTAATGTAAAGCCTTCACCTAGTACATCATGCACTTCTGTAACGGCTACAAAAGCATGTGGATCGATATCCTGAATAATGTTTTTTAAATGAACTAACTCGTTTTTTGGTACAACACAAAATAAAACGTCTTTGCTTTCTCCAGTAAATGTTCCAGTTGCTTTTAAATAAGTTGCGCCACGTTCCATTTCTTTCATAATTCGAGCGGCAATTAAATCATTTTTCTCAGAAATAATATTTGCTCCACGAGCAGCGTATGCACCTTCTTGCATAAAATCAATAATTCTTGCTCCGACAAAAACTGCAACTAGCGTATACATTGCTTCATATGCTTTTAAGTAAGTTAAAAGAGAAAGTGTAATGACAACAAAGTCAAAAATAAACATCGTTTTACCCATATTAATACCTTTGTATTTATATGCTAAACGAGCAATAATATCGACACCACCAGTCGTTCCACCAAATCTAAAAATAATTCCTAAACCTACACCAATAAATACACCTGCAAATAATGAAGCTAACATTAAATCGCCATGAACATCTATATTGAAAGTAAATTTCTCAAATAATTTTAAGAAAAAAGAGACTGCAACAGTTCCGATGATTGTATAAAGCATTGTAACTGTTCCAAGTAATCTCCAACCTATAAAAAATAAAGGGACGTTTAAGGCTAAGTTTGAGATCCAAACTGGAATATTTAGTTCAGCTAAAAGAATTAAGTTAATTCCCGTAAAGCCACCTTCAGCTAAATTGTTTGGAATATTAATATTCATAATTCCAAAAGAAAAAATTGCAGAACCTAAAATAATAAAAAAGATATTGCGTAACTTCAATTTAAAAATCATATACTTCCTCCATACTTTAAAAATTACCCTAAACTCTTATTTTTATCTTATCTTGTATTTTTTTCAAGTAAAATAATATATAATTTGTCAAAAAGTGGTCAATTCGATAAGATTTAATTGAGGAGTTGATATTAGTATGCACGAAAAAACGATGAAAGAAATGCAAAAAGAAGTCGATACATATATAGGTCAATTTAAAGAAGGGTATTTTAGCCCTTTAGCAATGATGGCTAGGTTAACTGAAGAAATGGGTGAGTTAGCAAGAGAAATCAATCATACCTATGGTGAAAAGCCTAAGAAAAGCACTGAAGAAGAAAAGCTAATTGAAGAAGAGTTAGGTGATGTCTTATTTGTTATGATTTGTTTAGCAAATAGCCTAAATATAGACTTACAAGAAGCACATGATATGGTGATGAAGAAGTTTAATACTCGAGATAAAGATCGTTGGACAAGGAAGGAAGTTTAAAATGGAAAAAGTAATTAGAGTAGTATTAGCAGGACCAAGAGGTAAAATGGGAATCGAAGCTTTACAATTAATCGATCGAACTGAGCATTTTCACCTTGTAGCTGCAGTAGATTATAAATTAGGTGGAGAACAAATCCAAAAGGTTAGCCCCGGCTTTAAAGGTGAAGCAAAAGTATATGAAACATTAGAGCAATGTATTGAAAATGAAAGCTTTGATGTACTTGTTGATTTAACAACACCTGAAATTGGAAAAAAACATGCATTTTTAGCATTAAAAAATCGTATTCGCCCTGTAATCGGTACAACTGGTTTTACAAAAGAGGAGCTTGATGATTTAAAAGAGTTAGCTTCAAATAATGAGCTAGGTTGTATTATTGCGCCAAATTTTGCAATTGGTGCTATATTAATGATGAAGTTCTCTGCAATGGCAGCGAAATATTTTAAAGATATCGAAATTATAGAGTTACATCATGACCAAAAATTAGATGCGCCTTCAGGTACAGCACTTAAAACAGTTCAAATGATTGAGGAAGTTCGTGAATCGAAAGTACAAGGTCATCCAAATGAAATTGAAACTGAAGCGGGAGCTAGAGGTGCTGATCTAAATGGAATGAGAGTTCATAGCGTGAGATTACCTGGTTTAGTTGCGCATCAACAAGTTTTATTCGGTGGAGATGGTCAACTATTAACAATTCGACATGATTCAATGAATCGAGCTTCTTTTATGTCTGGAGTTAAAGTTGCCGTTGAGGAAGTAATGAAGCTTACCGAGCTTGTCTACGGTTTAGAAAATATAATGGACTAAAGGTGGTGTAGGTAGTGAAAATAGCTCTAATTGCTCACGATAAGAGAAAAGACGCATTAGTAACTTTCGTACAAGAAAATGAATCTTTTTTTCAGCAGCATGAACTATTTTCAACAGGTACTACAGGACTACGTGTAATGGAAAATACAACTTTAAACGTTTATCGCTTTCAATCTGGTCCTCTCGGAGGAGATCAAGAAATAGGTGCATTAATTGCTAAAGGGAAAATGGACGCGATTTTCTTTTTTAGGGATCCATTAACTGCTCAACCGCATGAACCAGATGTAAATGCTTTGTTAAGGCTATGCGATGTTTTTCATGTCCCGGTGGCAACGAACATTCAAACCGCTAAGGCAGTTGTGAAATTTTTTAGTTAGTTTGAAAGAGAGTGAGAAGAGTGGAATATTTTGATGTACTAGCGTTTGGAGCGCATCCAGATGATGTTGAGATTGGAATGGCAGGTACGATTGCTAAATTTACTAAGTTGGGCTATAAGGTTGCTATTTGTGATTTAACGGAAGCGGAGCTCTCATCAAATGGGGATACTTTTATTAGAAGAAAAGAAGCTGAAGAAGCAGATAAGATTTTAGGGGTTTCAAAGCGTTTTAATTTATCATTACCAGATAGGGGGCTATACTTATCTGAGGAAGCGATTAAACAAGTAGCGGCATTAATTCGAATGACGAAGCCTAGTATTATTTTCTCGCCATATGAAGTGGATCGTCATCCTGATCATGGTAATTGTACAAAAATAGTAGAAGAAGCTGTATTTTCATCTGGGATTCGAAAATTTAATGTAAATACAAATCATGATGCACACAAAGTAAACCACGTTTTTCAATATATGATTAATGGGTTTCATCGACCTAATTTTATTGTTGATGTTACAGAAACGATTGAAGTAAAAAGAGCTGCTTTAGAAGCATATGAAAGTCAATTTACTCCTGGTCCAGATGGTGTCGTTACGCCATTAACAAATGACTATGTAAATAGCGTAATTGCTAGAGAGAAAATTTTTGGGAAAGAAGCTGGAGTGCCATATGGGGAAGGGTTTATGACAAAGAGACCACTCCTATTAAATGCAGATTGGTTAGTTTAAGAAGAAATGAAGAAGTTTAGGAGAGATAAAATGAAATTAAAAATTGGGATTACATGTTATCCTTCAGTAGGCGGTTCTGGTGTGATTGCAACTGAGCTAGGAAAGTTATTAGCAGAACTAGGACATGAAATTCATTTTATTTCATCAAGTATGCCGTTTCGTTTAAATAAAGTATATCCTAATATTTATTATCATGCAGTTGAAGTAAATCAATATTCAGTTTTCCAATATCCTCCATATGATTTAGCATTGGCGAGTAAGATGGCTGAAATTGCAAACCGTGAAAAATTAGATATTTTACATGTACATTATGCGATTCCGCATGCAATATGTGCTGTTCTAGCAAAACAAATGATTCATCACGATATTAAAATTGTAACGACTTTACATGGTACAGATATAACGGTTCTTGGTTATGACTCATCTTTAACAGAGTTAATTAAGTTCGGGATTGAAAAATCAGATGTTGTAACTGCGGTCTCAAATGATTTAATACGTCAAACAGAAGAATTAGTTAACCCTGATAAAGAAATACAAACTGTGTATAATTTTATTGATGAAAGAGTGTATTACAAAAGAAATTGCCGGGTATTAAAAGC
Organism: Bacillus sp. AFS001701; assembly: GCF_002559405.1. Lineage (GTDB taxonomy): Bacteria > Bacillota > Bacilli > Bacillales > Bacillaceae_G > Gottfriedia. Next base: position 12,953 of record NZ_NTZO01000564.1, read on the forward strand.
AGAGTACGGGATTTTAGAGCATGAAAAAGTCATTATACATATTTCTAATTTCCGCCAAGTTAAACGAACAAAAGATGTAGTAGATGTATTTAACTTAGTAAGAAAAGAAATTCCATCCAAGTTACTATTAGTTGGTGATGGTCCGGAAATCTCAAGTTTATGTAAATTAGTAAGAGAGCTTGGTATTGAGGATGATGTTTTATTTTTAGGAAAACAAGAGAATGTTGAAGAGTTACTTTCAATGAGCGATATAAAGTTACTTCTTTCGTCAAAAGAAAGCTTTGGTTTAGTATTACTTGAGGCGATGGCTTGTGGAGTTCCATGTATCGGTACTAGAGTTGGTGGGATTCCAGAAGTAATCGAACATGGAGAAAACGGATTTATTTGTGAACTGGGAGATATTGAACAAATCGCTTATTATACACTTAACTTATTACAAGATGAAGTACTATTTAAACGCATATCAAGTCGCGCGATTGAAATTGTTAAAGAAAGATTTCAATCAAATAAAATCGTTTCACAATATTTATCCATTTATAATGAGTTATTAGGACTGAAATAATATGGAAATTTTTGATAAAGCAAAGCCGATATTAGATAAATTAATAAAAAATGGTTTCGAGGCCTATTTTGTCGGCGGTTGTGTAAGAGATAAATTATTAAATAGAACAATTGGAGATATTGATATTGCAACTTCAGCATTACCTGAAGAGGTTATGTCAATATTTCCAAAAACTGTTCCAACTGGATTACAGCATGGAACGGTTTTAGTTATACAAAATAGTGAGCCATATGAGATTACAACATTCCGAACTGAATCAACATATCATGATTTTCGTAGACCATCGGAGGTTACCTTCGTAAAATCAATCGAAGAAGATTTAAAACGAAGAGATTTTACAATGAATGCCATTGCTATGACGACAAAAAATGAAATAATAGATCCTTTTAATGGTACAATTGATCTTTATGATGGCTTAATTAGATGTGTCGGTGAAGCTAAGGAAAGATTTCAAGAAGATGCTCTTAGAATGCTAAGAGGTATACGGTTTGTAAGCCAATTAGATTTTCGTTTACACGATGAAACGTTTAACGCAATTAAATCAAATAAACATTTAATTGAAAATATAGCCATTGAACGTATTTCGGTTGAAATAGAAAAAATGTTAATAGGAAAGTCACCTAAAAAAGGCATCGGACTATTAATACAAACAAATTTAATAAATCATCTTCCAAGCTTAAATGAATATACAAATCAGTTTAATGATTTATTAGACCTGCCTATTCAATCATTAAAAACAATTGAAGAGATTTGGGCGCTAATATTATATAAATGTAATGTTGATAACCCAGAACAGGTTTTAAGAAATTGGAAGATGTCGAATAGTCGCATGAAACAAATATTAAAGGTTTATTATTTGTTAAATGAAACAAATATTAAATGGAGCAATTCAAAGTTATATCAAGTTGGATTACCGGATGCATTAAAGTATGAGCGTTTACAGTGTGTCATTGATCATATCGATGCAAATGAATTTAAAGAGGATTTATTAACGACTTTATATAATCAATTACCGATTTATTCAAAGTCAGATATATGTATTACAGGTAACGATTTACTGGAATGGTCACAATTAAAAGGCGGTCCATGGTTGAAAGAAGTATTAAGTGAAATAGAATTTCAATTAGTAGAGAACCAGCTTGAGAATAACCATCTTGCTGTTAAGGAGTGGTTCGTAAATTGGCTTCAAAAGTAAAAGAAAGAATTATACAATTATTTACGGAAAATAGTAATGAATATTTATCAGGTCAATTTTTGAGTGATGAATTAGGAATTTCACGTACTGCAATTTGGAAATACATGAAAGAATTGCAAGACGAGGGAATTGAAGTTGAAGCAGTTAGGAAGGTTGGATATAAAATAACAGGCAAATCTGATCGATTAACTCCAACGGATATTCAACTTGGTTTAGAAACGAAAAAATTTGGAAGAAATGTCGTATACCAAGAAGAAACTAATTCAACCCAAACGATCGCTAATGAATTAGTGCTAAATGATGCTCCAGAAGGTACGATTGTTTTGGCTGAACGTCAATTATTAGGTCGAGGCAGATTACAAAGAAACTGGTTAACTTCAGATGGAAAAGCAATAGCGATGAGTGTTATCCTTAGACCAGCTATTTCACCTAGAGTAGCACCTCAGCTAACATTATTAACAGCTGTAGTCATTGCTTCAGCCATCGAAAAAGTGACCGGTTTACATCCCAATATAAAATGGCCAAATGATATTTTAATCAATAATAAAAAAGTTTGTGGAATCTTAACTGAAATGCAAGGTGACGCTGATTGCATTAAAAGCGTTGTCATAGGTATTGGGATCAATGTAAATCAAGTTGAAGAAGATTACCCTTTAGAACTGTCAGATATCGCTACATCTTTACGTATTGAAAAAGGACAAACCTTTATGAGAGCGAATTTAATTCAAGCTATTTTAGCTGAATTTGAAAAGTTCTATGAAATATTTTTAGATAAAGGATTTAAACCGATAAAAATATTATGGGAAAGTTATGCAATTTCGTTAGGGAAACAAATAAAAGCCACGACTTTAACAGAAGAAATTGTCGGTAATGCCATTGGTATTACTGATGAAGGTCAATTATTGATTGAAGATCACTTAGGTAATGTTCATACAATTTATTCAGCGGATATTTCGATAAATAAATAATGTAATACGTAATAAAACAAC
>NZ_NTZO01000084.1 GCF_002559405.1 Bacillus sp. AFS001701
CCCAATTATTATGGAAGTTTAATCATTAAAAAGGCGATTTCAAAAGTCAAAATACTTTTGAAATCGCCCTTTTTTATTAATCTTGGAAGTCATTTTTTTCATTACTTTTTAAAAACACTTTCATAAAAAAAGGTTTATTAAGAACTAAAAATATAAAATACACTGTAAATAAGATAAAAAATACAACAAACAGAATAATTAGTACAATTGCTAAACTACTTTTAGCAAAACTTGTTTCGATTCTTAAATAAGGATATAAAATAAATGGTAGATGACTTATTCCATACCCAAAAAATGCGAAGAAATATTGTAATAATACTAATATAAACGCTAAACCATATCTTTTTCTTTTTATAACAAAATAAATTGCTATACAAAAGCAAATCAAAGAGATCAGAAAGAATTCCCATACATTATGCATTCGATCAAAATGAACCTTATTATGTAATTTCATTGATAAAAATACGATGATACTCGATATAATAGTTGGCAATGACCAGAATATTACATACTTTCTTAATTTAGTTTCCGACTCCGAATCATTGATAAGTTTTGCAGAATAAATTAAAAACATTGCACTAATAAATAGGACTGAACATACAGCCAATAGCATAACGGATAGAGAATAAGAATTCGTAATTAATTTAAATGGATAAAATCGTATATCTGTTCCATTCTCGATAATAAATCCACCTTCAGAAATTGTTAAAACAGTAGATAAAGTAACAGGTATTAATAGACTTGTCGCCCCATACAGAATTAAAAAGAACTTACTCCTATTTCCTCCATATTGCTGAAAAGTATAAAACGATCCCCTAATTGCTAAAAAAATCATTGCTACACTACCCGGAACTAATAAGGGAACACCATAATAATATGCTACCCTTGGGAATATACCAACTACACCTACAAAGAAGAAAATGAAAAATAATGTAGCAAGTTCCCAAATAGATGAAAGATGTCGATTTATTAAGCCAATTAATTTTGGTTCTTCTTTAGTTGTAATCGCATAAAACGCATAAAATCCTGCACCAAAATCAATTGAAGCAATAATCATGTAGGCATATAAAAACAACCATAAGATAAAGATTGCAATTGTTTGAATCTCCAAACTTTTTTCCTCCTACAGAATAATTCCTTAAACTAAAGATTAGTTTACTTTAATTATACCTATAAAATACACTTTCTACTAGTTTCAAGACGAAGATTAGGAAAATACAAAAAGAGACTTTTAAAGAAAAGTCTCTTAAGTGATGATTGAATCTACAAACTATTCTACTTTTGCTGCTTCATCTAGTACTCGATTAACACGCTTTTCTAACATTGGCATTCCGCCTTCTCCAGCTTGGAAGTGGCGTAATACACCTGTTTTATCAAATACATAATATGATGGTACATATTTATTTTCAAAAGCATCTGTAATTGAATGTTGGTTATCAACTAATATTGTTTGTGTAATTCCGTGTTCTTCAGCAACTTCTTTAATTTTATCAATATCTAAATCATCTTCAGATCTTGGCATATGAACACTTACTACATTTAATCGGTCTTTATATTCATCTCTAAAAGCATTAATGTTTGGCATTGCTACTTTACATAAATGGCAACTAACAGACCAAAAATGAATCAATGTTGGTTTGTCACCGATTAGGTTTTCTTTTTGAATTTCTCCATTTAATACTGTTGTTGCACCATCTAATTCAGGCATTGGTGAGCGAAGTCTCATTTTATAGTCCTCCTACTTGTTTCATTAGCTCTAATAGAGCTTGTTCTATTTTGGTGTTTGTCTAGTTACAGGCTGTAGGGCAAACGTCTTCCACTTTTCGTAATTGTGTTTAAAAAGGCCTAACTATGAGTTAGACCTTTGACATTAATTCTTAATTGTTTAGAATTATAGAGTTGCTTGACCTGGTTTCCAGTTAGCTGGGCAAAGTCCACCAGTTTGTAAAGCTTGAAGTACACGTAAAACCTCATCAACTTCACGACCGATGTTGTTGTGGTGTACTACTTGGTACATTAATTCACCCTCTGGGCTGATGATGAATAATCCACGTAATGCAATACCTTCTTCTTCAATTAATACGCCATAGTCACGAGAAATAGCGTGGTTTGTATCTGCACCTAATGCATATTTTAATTGACCTAAGCCATTATCTTTACGATCTGTGTTGATCCATGCTAAGTGAGTGTGAATTGTATCTGTAGAAACACCTACAACTTCTGCATCAAGATCTTCAAACTCGTCGTAACGATCAGAGATTGCTATGATTTCAGTTGGACATACAAATGTGAAGTCCATTGGATAGAAGTATAATACTGTCCATTTATCGTTTTTCATGTTTTCTTCTAAGCTTACTTTACCAAATTCTTTATTTGCTAAAACTGCTTCCATTTCAAAGCGTGGTGCTTGTTTTCCTACTAAACGTTCTGCCATCGTTATTACCTCCAATATTTATGTGACTATTTATCATACAAGTGATATTATAGTAAACTACTTATTTAAAGTCAATATTAATTTATAATTATTATTAACTGAAAATCATTTTCATTGTTATTGTTTCATAAAGTCCGAAATAAATCGAATCATTAAAGGAATCACATTTTCATCTGGATTTAATTTTTGGTTATGGAGTCCGAATTCTGAATTTACGCCAATCCAAAACATTAGGCCTGGAATTTCTTTTGTCATATAACCAAAATCTTCACCTGTCATTGCTACATTGCAACGGGCGGCCTCAATACCGTCATATTGTTTCGCAAAATTAAAGAATTCATTCGTCAACGTTTCATCGTTTATTACTCCATAGTAATTACTTCCAAAATCTACTTCTATTTTACACTGAAAACTCTCTTGAAATCCATTCACAAGACTTTCAATTCTATTTTTTAATTTTAGCATTGCTTCTTCACTTAATGCTCGCATCGTACCTTCTATTCGAACATGATCTGCAATAACGTTTTGAACTGTACCACCAGTTATTTTGCCAATCGTAATGACAGCACTGTCTAATGGATTAACATTTCTTGATACAACAGATTGTACTTGAGTGATAAAATGACTTGATGCAACAATCATATCATTCGTTAAATGAGGGAAGGCTGCATGACCGCTTAAGCCATGAAAATCAATAAAAAGCTCTGATGTATGAGCAAATAACATACCAGGTTTCGTTGCAATTGTACCAACAGGATATTCTGGGGCGATATGTAAACCATAAATTACATCTGGTTTAAATGGTTTAAATTCTTCACTTTTAAGTAAAGGTTCCGCTCCTCCAGGACCTTCCTCTGCAGGTTGAAAAATAAAAACGACATCATCATTTATTGGCTCATTAACAAGGTTAGTAAGTACACCTAGAGCAATACTCATATGTACATCATGACCACAGGCATGCATATTACCTTCATGAATAGATGAAAACTCTAATCCTGTGTTTTCTTTCATTGGTAATCCATCAATGTCTGTACGGTAACCAATCGTTCTAGTAGAATTTAACCCTTTTACTCGAACGAAAATACCTGTTCTCCAAGTATCAATTATCATTCTTTCTTGATCTAAACTAGATAAATAATCTAGTAAATACGCTTGTGTTTTGAATTCTTGAAATCCAAGTTCGGGGATTAAATGTAAATCCCTTCTAATTTTAATAAATGAATCCATTTTAGCTCCTCCAAAAAAAGCGTAGAAATAATTCTACGCTTCAGACTGTTGACAAACGCTCGCTTTCTTCGTTGATTCACCCGCAGTGCTAAAATACCCTCTAAAAGGTAACTCCACTCTTTATCAGACTTCACGCCTCGAAAATCAATGCTTGTAATCAGTTCTGAACTTATATTTTAATATAATGTCTATAAAGTAAGCGTAGAAAAATAAATTCTACGCTCACTTCTTGTAATTATTGATTTAGTTGTCTTAAAGCCTGAATGATTTCAGTTTTTGAAATTGTTTTATCATCGATATCTTTGATTTTTCTAGCAGGAACACCTGCAACCACAGTGTAAGGAGCAACGTCTTCAGTTACAATTGCACCTGCAGCTACTACCGCGCCTTCCCCTACCTTAATACCTTCTAATACTACTGCATTAGCACCAATTAATACATTGTCTTCAAGAATAACTGGATTTGCTGATGGTGGCTCGATTACGCCAGCTAAAACAGCTCCAGCACCAACGTGACAGTTTTTACCTGTAGTAGCACGTCCACCAAGCACTGCGTTCATATCGATCATTGTACCTTCTCCAATTACAGCACCGATATTAATTACAGCACCCATCATAATAACTGCATTATCTCCAATTGTAACTTGATCACGAATAAACGCACCTGGCTCGATGCGAGCTTTAATACCTTTAGCATCTAAAAGTGGAATCGCTGAATTACGACGATCTGATTCTACTACATAATCTTCTATGTATTCTTTTTGCTCTTCAAGAATTACTTTAACATCATCCCACTCACCAAATAAAACTCCAGAATTTTGAGAAATAAATGATTGAACTGATTCAGAAATAGTAAGCTTGTCTAATTGACCTTTTACATAAACCTTTACAGGTGTTTTTTTCGTGCTATTTGCAATAAATGCAATAATTTCATTTGCGTCCATTAATTTCATAATGAATTGCCCCCTTTATTATTATCAATAAGAATACTCTATCAAATCTAGTAAGTAACTAGCAACTTTTTGTCGATTAATCTTTATTTTTTTTTCGAATTGATTCTATAAATCCATCTACTTGTTTTAATTTCATCGCATCTCGATTATAAAGTAAGTATGTATCGCGATATAACCCTGATTGTTCTTTTGTCATTAAAGGTGTTTTTATAATATTTTCATCACTAATATCATGTAATACAGAGGAAGGTAAAATCGCAAAGCCTAGTCCATTCAATACAAATTGCTTACATGTTTCAATTTGATCGACTACAATTTCATGTTTTGGTAATGAATTAAAATGCTCATACCACCATGACTGGATCAACTGATAATAATTTGAATTACTTTTAAACTGAATAAATGGTCTTTGTATCGTTTTATATTCCTCAAGACTATGTTTTTTTGTATCAACTAATAATAATTCATCAGAAAAAAGTAATTCCTTTTCTCCAAACCAATTTTGGTTGCCTCGAACAATTGCTAAATGAACTTCATTTTCATATAAGCGATTTGTGATTTCACTACTCCAACCGGTAAAAAGTGAAACTTGTACCTCTGGATAGCTTGACACATATTTTTTTAAAACTGGCGGTAACCAGTATTGCGCAACAACAGATGAAACGGCAATCTTTAAAGTACCTGAAATATCGGATTTTAAAATTTGTAATTGCTCTAACATTGTTTGATACGTTTCTTCCATCTTTTTCGCGTAGTTTAATATGATTTCACCAGAGGCAGTAATAATCAATCCTTTTTGAGAACGAATAAACAATTCACTACCAATCTGCTTCTCTAAATTTTGTAGTCTTTGACTTAAAGCTGGTTGAGAAACAAACAACCTCTCAGCTGCCTTCCTCATATTCTTCTCTTCTGACAAAGTTATTATTAAACGTATATCATCAATTTGCACATAATCCCCCCTTGCCTTAAACCTAATAGAATCAGACGCTTCTACACTAAAAAAGTAAGTCAATTTAATGATGACTTACTTTTTTATTCATTAATGCTTATTATATCTTCTAACATTTTTATTCAATTGTTTTAAAATCGCTCTACGAGTTAATATACCTTCAAACGTATTATTTGCATCAACAACACATACAAAAGGATGATCAACTACAGATTCAAGCCCTTTAGCGAGTGTATCAGTCGTTTTTAATAATGGTATTTCAGTTCCCATTACCTCTTCAACTTTCATATTACTTAACCGTTCAAATTCAATTCTTTCTAATCCAAGTATTCCATCTAATATCATAGATGTACTAATTAAACCTAGCAACTGAAACTTTGGATTTAACACTGGAATTGAAGAATATCCAGATTTTGTAAGTACTAATAATGCATGCTCCAAACTATTACCAATTTGCACATGAGCTACTTTTTCACTTGAAATAATGACTTCTTCTACTTTATGTTCAAAAAATTGTGATCCATCAATACTAATCAAAAACATCTTCCCCCAATAGAAAAGCAAAAGTATTTAAAAATGGTAGAAATTATCTATTCAATAAATAAACATCAAATAAATACACATACAACTTTGCTAATCATCTGTATAGAAAAAATTCTATACATTATTTTATTCAATTAAGGACTATGTCCCCATCCCTATATTATCAGATTTGTAACCCCTTTCCAATTTAACTTTTCTTAAAAATTTACTTATTTAACTATAACTATTCAAAAAACAAAAAAACGTTTAGATAAATAATTTATTATCTAAACGTTCATCTATTTTTGTCTTCATAACCCTAAATCCCTTAATTTTTGATATAAATGTACTAGTCTTTCGTATTGATCATCGCCTGCATCCATTAAACCATTTTCTATATCAGTTATCTGTGATGAAATGAGTTCAATTGCATAATTTTGTTTCATCACTGTGTCGACCAATAAAGACAATTCATCTTCTGTGAAATTTTGTTCACTTAGCATCCATCATCCCTCCTAATCCTCATTTTAATCAATGTTTATTTAGTTTAAACTTCTTATTTTGTAAATTTATTTGCATAACTAAATGCTGTATAAGAATCAGGTTTTATCTTAGGAATGATGCCCATTGCACTTACTTTAGATGTCATTTCTTGTATAAACTCTTTCGTTAGCCCCATCGTACCAATATCTAGATGAATTTCAAAACTAAAATTATTCGAATTGGCATTTTCATGAAGAGGACTAAATATTTTTTCTAAATGAAAAGGTGATAATAAAAAAGCAATTTCCTGACTATACATAGTTTCTAGAAATATTTTCTCCTTTAAATTTCGGATTTTCTTGTGATGCCAACAAGTATGTAAACATCCCCAAGCTCCATTACCTACCCTATGCAAGTGAAGTGCAGTAATAAACTTAGTTCCATTACTATGAACTTGAGAATCTGTTCCAATGGAAAGTCGATACTGTTTATTAGGATCACTTTTTACAAAGTGATATAGCCGATCAACTACATGATCAAAACTCATATTTCTCTCACTTACATTGTAAAATCGATACTGATCTTTATTCACGTATATGACCTCCCTTTTCATAACAATACATAATAATGTATTCATTAAGAATTGGGATTAGCACGCCCTTACTATTTTGTAATAAAATATTAAAAAAAAAGAAAAAACAAGCTAAGCTTGTTTTTTCTTTTCTTATGAAATAATTTCGTATATTTCAATTGCTACCATATCGATATTATCGAATGGGAACGTTTGTGGTTTTTCACCTTGTTGAAATACTTCTAATTCAAAAGTTTCATTTTTCTCAGAATACTTAACGCTACACTTTCTTTCACCGTTAACTTCAAAATATCTTTGAGCAACCTCGCCGTTCGTAGCTTGTTGTTTTAAACTTTCTAAGCGTTCTAAAATTCCTAATAATAAAGACATATTAGAACTCCTTTCTACCATGTGTCATTCCCTAAATATAGGTTTTACTTTCTTACAATTTCTATCCAAAAAACTTCTGATAGATTTCAGCTATGTAAGTGTCCATTAATAAGAATACTTGTATTTCAAGATAAATTCAAGAAAAATAGTCGTTTCAACTAAAAAACAAATTTCTTTCTATACTATATTTTTCTATGTCATAATGGTTTTATACAAATGCTTTAAGAAAAAATTAAAAAGGATGTCGTTTATGAAGATCGAATTATTCACACAAGATGGTTGCCCTCCTTGTGAATTTTTGAAAAATTATTTAAAAGAAATGAATGCTTCTTATATTGAATATAACGTATCACAAGATGAAAGTGCTAAAAAAAGAATGATGTTTGAGTTAGATTCATACTCAACACCTACTTTAATAATTGATGATGAAGTTATTAGAGGCGTTCAGATGGAGCAAATTGAAGCCGCATTACAAAAACGTTAATCCATTATCTATCAAATTAAAAACACCTAAATCACATTCATTTAGGTGTTTTTTATCAATCTTTACTTCATTTATTATTAAGAGCGTTTCAAGGACTTGTCCTAAAAATAGTTTCTCATTACCCAACTCCAATAAAATGAAAAACAAAAAACATGACGGACGATGCAAAAAGAACTTTCGAAATAAGTCCTCTCAAATAAAATCCTCCTCGGGCTTAACTTTTACTAATCGTATCATTATTATATTGAAATTTACTACACGAATCGTTCTTATCTTTTTTACATTAGCTGACAGAGAAAAACACTGCTTTTAATTAAAATAGGCTTTTATATATGAATTCGTCGATTTTTGATTAAGTTCAACTAAAGCCCTATGCTCCAAAGTAAAAATTTTTTCTGGGTAATTTCTCTCTTTATCTAAATCAAATTTAATGTTAAAGTTAGATAATTTGTGTCAAATTTTCAATTTTTTTAAAATTTTTTGAACGGTTAGGGAGTGTTATTATGGAGTATCGTGGTTCAACGATTTACAATCAAGATGATTTTTTTTCAGAATACATTCGACGAAAGAATAGAGAAGATAGTCCTAACAATGCAATCGAAGGACCAATCATCTATGAACTAATTGGGAATGTTGATCGAAAAAACATATTAGATTTAGGTTGTGGTGACGCATCCTTCGGTAATGAACTTCTACTACTAGGAGCTAAAACCTATACAGGTATCGAGGGATCAGAGAACATGATTAAAGCAGCATTGAACAATGTAAAGGCTACAGTAGGTACCGTCCATCATACTTCAATCGAGGACTATCATTTTCCTTCGAATTCATTTGAACTTGTCACTTCTAGATTTGCACTACACTATATTTCAAACATTGAGCTAGTATTTCAAAAAATATTTAACAGCTTAAAAGAAAACGGCCATTTTATATTTAGTGTACAACATCCATTAACCACTGCCTCCTTTTTAAGCAAACTCTCAGGAGATCGACGCGAAAATTGGATTGTAGACGATTACTTTCGAACTGGCGAAAGAAAAGAACCATGGATGAATAAAGTAGTAGTCAAATACCATCGAACAATTGAACAATACTTTAATCTATTAAGAAAAACTGGATTCCGGATCGATCAATTACATGAAGGTACACCAAAACAAATACATTTTAAAAGCGAAGAAGAGTTTTTAAGAAGACAAAGAATACCAATCGTACTTGTCTTTTCTTGTTTTAAATAAAATAATTAATTGGTAGAGATGCAAGAAGGCTCAAGTCTTTCCACTCCAATAAAAAGCAAGCATCATGAAAACAATATGACATTACTTCTTTAATTGACAATTTTTTTGATATCAAAAAAATGACTGCCTTTTTTTCAAAGTGACAGTCATTTTCTGATTAAATCATATAAGAGAGTCATTAAAATAGTAACTCATTATGTTTAAATAAAAAATCATAACTTAAGTCAATATATAAATAACTTCCATTATTCATTGGATAAGAAAACGTTCGAATCTTTTCACCGGTTTCAATATCTCTGTACATATCTGATAATTGTCCCTGATCATTTGATTGCATTTTCAAAACGGTTTCTAAAAAATACGGCCTCCAGCTCCAGTTTCTACCTTTATACTTTTCTTGAAGCTCCCACTGTTCACCATTAATTTTAAACAAGTTAGCTGATTGCTGAAAACCATCCTCATCACAAATATACATTCTAAAACAAAAGGAATTTAATTCACTTGATATATTCATTAAAAATGAATTTAAATCCGCTCCTAATTTAAATTTATTAATTGTCGAT
>NZ_NTZO01000565.1 GCF_002559405.1 Bacillus sp. AFS001701
AATATATAGTTTTATGGTTATAAGCATTTTTTGAATCAAATGATATGACACTGGAGGTGAGTACTTATTTCTAAAGTTTTCTTTATCTTTTTTAGAATAAGCTATAAATCAAAAAACTATAAATGTAAATTATATTTAAACTAAAAGCCCTCCATTATAAGGGATTTTTATATTTATTTGTTACACAGTATTTTTTATATTGGGGTGATTTTGTGAAGAGGAGAAACTTCTTAGTAAACGGGTTACTTATGTTAATTGCTTATTTTTTTGGCTTAAGAATTGGAAATATTAGAAGTTCTGGATTGACTTTTACAAGTGCGTTTAATGATAAAGTTAGTAGTTCAACCAATGAAGAAATGAGTGAATTAAATGAAGAGTTGAGAAATATTGCGATAAACATTAAAAGTCAGGGAGCAAGAACGGATGGCACTGACTCAACACAAGCTTTTATTAAGGCAAGGGCAAAATCCAAATATATCTTTGTTCCTGAAGGTGTATATATTATTGAAAAGCTTATCTTAAAGGATGTAGTTCTATTTGGTAATGGTACACTTAAATGGAAAGGAGCTACTACATCATTTATGATGGAATTAAAAGGGAGGTGCGTTGTCAAAGGATTAACCTTTGATGGTAATGCTTCCCTACAAAATTCAATAAAAATTACTGCGATTAAACTTACAAACGCGGATAATACATCGATTAAAAATAACATTTTCACCAACTTTCATAGTAAAGTCATTTTTTCGGATATAGCAAATAGTCCAAATGTACAAGTTTTGTCAAATAGATTTGAAAATTGTGGTACCACAAAAGGTTGTGATGTTGTTACAGTAAAAAGTTCTGATTGGATAATTAGAGGAAACTTTTTTATAAATATTGGTGATGGACATTGCGTTCGTTTGGGGCTATACAATAATGATCCTACAGTCGCTCCAATTGAAAGGATTATAATAACAGAAAATACCTTTGAGCATACGCAACATGTAGGAGTAACATGCGAAATTTATACACAAAATGTTTTGATTACTGGGAACATATTTGAAAGTTTGGAACAAGCTGTTAAATGCGAATCAGAAGGTGGTACAGTATACGACATTACAATTTCAAATAATATAATTAGAAATATTACATCTTCAACAGCTTTAAATTTATCGGTAAAAAAAATAAAGTTCACAAATAATAAATGTTATAATTTAGCTGGAGGACCTTATTTCGGGGATTTTTATGATTGTTCAAACAATGAATTTTATAATTGTGGTTCTTTAGATAATGGAGTAATTAGTAATCACGGTAGTCCTTTACAAGGGATCATTGCAAATAATTTGATTGTAAATCCAAGATACCGAGGTATTGAAGTTTCCGGTGGAACGATTACCGGGAATCGTATTATTAATTGCCCAGATCAAGCCATTGGTTTGTCTAAATCTGGTTTGATTGTAAATAATTATATAAAAGGAGCAAAAAATGGCATTGTTCTATTATCGAGTGTTTCAAATTCAATTATAAATAACAATATATTCCTAAGTATTTCGGAAACTAGTATTTCATTCTCAAATAACGTATTACCTAACAATGTGATAATAAAAGATAATTTAGGAGCAGGAAACTAACTAGTAATATGTTATCTTAAAAATATAAAAATTATTAAAGGCGTATATAGATGAGTATTAAACTCTTACTAGTTAACATTTAATAAATAGTTTAAATACATAAGAGTTGTAGTTAGATTTTTATCTATACAAATGTTTAAATAGTAATTAAATAATAGATTTT
>NZ_NTZO01000566.1 GCF_002559405.1 Bacillus sp. AFS001701
CACAATCCTTATGCAACTAACCTGCCATTTTGTTGAATAAGAAAGTAGGGAAATCTCTCACGAGACTTCCCCCTTATCAAACCGTACGTGCCCTATTAAGACATACGGCTTACCCATATGTTATATTGATTACCAAGAAGTTGCGTTCCAGGCATTATGCATCCACTCTTGGCTCATTACTATTCCATACCTTTTCTTAATGTTCATCCAATCGGTTTTACCGCAGTAACTCGATTGTTAACATAACATCTTGTCCATGACATGGAGCCATAGGTCGTTCCCCTTCCATTCATTCGGTGTTATGGTCACCGAACTACTCCTGTACTATGAGAACGTCTGACTTCTCCACCAGTTCTTCATCACTTCGGATTACCCTTATAGATTAGAACCCTGCCTGTTCGGTAAGGTGGAGATCTCACGGGGTCATCGCATTTTCCTTCAAGACATACCCTGCATCATCACGTTATAAGCCACATTTTCTCGCTCTGACTTCTAAAGAAAATGCCGTTTTAGTGGGCTTCCTCACTTTTCGCAGAGTCGCCAACTTATCCCGCCGCCGTGCTTCACACTTCTTGCATTAGGGTCTATCTTTTCGTCTACGGGTCTCTCGATTTACCGCATCTCCTTCAGACACTACCTCACGATAATGTCCTAGATTAGACTTCTCGAGCTAGGTCAGTCTCCTCGAGTATGGATTTTCACCATCTGGAATTCATTATTTTATCCTTCTTCCAGTCGATACACCGCAATGCCGTCTCTGTCCAGATAAAAAAATGAAGAGTGTTGACTGGGTCAGCACCCTATGCGACTGCCCGTCGCACAAAAAGACCGACTTTACAGCCGATCACGTTGTACAACTAAAGCATGCGTTAGTTCAATAAA
>NZ_NTZO01000567.1 GCF_002559405.1 Bacillus sp. AFS001701
TTTTTATTTTGACCCCTATTATCATTTTGTTTAAATGTATTGGTTTTTATTTAATAGAAAAATGGATGCTAAGGCCGATTGGTGACATTGTAATTGGAAGATTACTTCAAACGATGGGGTTATGGTTTTTAATGTATGTTCCAGCATTATTATTAAGTTACTTTATAGCCTATCAAACACGTAATACAGAGATAAAATTAAAGAAAATGGAAAATATCGCAAATGTTGACAGTTTAACTGGACTATATAACCGTAGATATTTTGAAAAACAACTTTTAAATGGATGTTCAGAATCCTATGAAACATCAATACCAATGACATTATTAATGATTGATGTGGATTATTTTAAAAAATATAACGATCTGTATGGTCACCCAAAAGGTGATGAATGCTTAAGAAGAGTAGCAACTAGTTTGCAATTAGAAATGACAAGCGAATCAGGTATCGTTGCACGGTATGGTGGAGAGGAATTCTCAATTTTGTTACCGAAATCTGATCTGAATGATGCACTTAAAATAGGTAATCGATTATGTAGAAATATAAAAAAGTTAAAGATTGAACATGAGCAATCAGAGAAAAAACTAGTTACATTAAGTATAGGGGTAGCATCATTGATTGCTGAAACTGAACAAGATTACTTAAAGTTAGTAAAGCAAGCTGATCAAGCATTATATAAATCAAAGCATAATGGAAGAGATCAAGTGAGTTACTAAAATATGAAATATTTTTAAATAAAAAACATCTATAAATCACTTCAGAAAAAGGTGATTTAAGATGTTTTTTTATTTATTTTGTTGCTTTATTTTATTAGTGATTTTAAATTAAAGTGGTTCAATGCTTCGTTGACTAAATCGATATCATAAATGTTTTTCTCTAAGAAAAATTTTATAACTAAATCATTTAAATCGCAGTCTGATAATGTATAGCCAGCAGAACTTAAGAGATCGCTCGTTTCAATTTTATCAAGTTCAAGTGCGAGTGATAAAGCAATTATTGTATTTTTCTTTGGAATGTAATTAGGAATGGAGCGGATTTTTGAAAAATGTTTTCTGTCTAATCCCGCCTTTTTATAGATTAATGGATCACTGACATTTTTTTTATCTATAAATTTAAATAAGAGCTCTCTAAATGTTGGTTTCAGTTTATTTTTAATAAATGCTTCAATTTCTACATTTTCTAAAGGCTCAGCAGCATACATTTCATTTTGACTAAAATGTATTTCTTCTATTTTTACTTCTTCTAATTGGTGTTTTACATATAGTTGTAATTCAATCAAAAATTCTTGGTTAAGCATTTTAAAATTCCCCTTCCAAAATGTCTCTTTTAAGGCGACCTATCTACTAATTAATTCAGTTACTATTATAACATCAAGAATGAAGGGGCTGATTAAGAATGAAAAGTAATAAAACAGAAATCATATTTTTACTCGATAGAAGTGGTTCAATGGCAGGACTTGAAAGTGATACGATCGGTGGATTTAACGCATTTATAAAAAAACAAAGTAGTTTTGATGGAGAAACAAATGTAACAACAGTGCTTTTTGACGATCAATATGAAGTCTTATGGAACGGGCGCAATGCAAATGAAGTAAAATTATCGGATAAAGAGTATTTTGTAAGGGGAACTACTGCACTTTTAGATGCAGTTGGTAAAACGATCTTAAATGTAGGCAACAGATTGTCTTTATGTAACGAGATGGAAAGACCTGATAAAGTCATATTTGTTATTACTACTGATGGGTTAGAGAATGCGAGTGTTGAATTTACGTATAGTAAAGTGAAACATCTGATCCATCACCAACAAGAAAAGTATAATTGGGAATTTATATTTATGGGAGCCAATATTGATGTAGCTAAAGAAGCAAGTAGCCTAGGAATTTTAAAAGAAAATGCTTATACTTTTGAATCCTCTAATGAAGGTGTTGAAAATATGTATAGTGTAATAAGCGAAGCAGTGTCTGAAAAAAGGATATAATTTAAATTCAAATCTAGTAAGTCGTTTTTGACTTATTAGATTTTTTTATTCTAAATAAAAGTTCTTTAATGATAAATAAGTAGTAAGATTAATAATGTTAGAATAAGGGAAATAAAACATATTTAGAGGAGAGATGTACATATGAAACCGCAAAGCTTAGAAAATCACGTCAGATATCATCCAGTTTTCCACTTTTTTGGTGCACCATTAGCGTTAATCACAATCATTGGTTCAATCGTTAACTTATGTATCGCGATAAAAAATAGCGATCATATTTGGTTAGCAGTATTTATTTTAGTCACTTCGCTTTTATTAGTTGTTTCGTTTTTTCTAACAAGACTCTATTCCAACAAAGTACAAGACCGTGTCATTCGAATGGAAGAAAATTTTCGTCATTTTACTTTAACAGGTAAACCGTTAGATCCTAAAATAACAATGGGGCAAATCATTGCATTACGATTTGCAAGTGATGAGGAATTTGTAGCGTTAAGTGAAAGAGCAGTAAATGAAGGACTGAGTTCGAAAGAGATTAAACAAACTATTAAAAATTGGCGAGCGGATGAGTACCGCGTTTAATTTTGTGTTAGGGGCCTACTTTAGGTCCTTTTTCTTGTTTCGAGGGGTTGTTATTTTGAATTAGTCTATAAGGTTCGAGTAACAATACCAGCAAAAAAAAACGTTACTTCTTAAATATAATAATTTCCCTTAATGCCGCTAACACTATGGCTATAAAATAATGGCTCATATAAATATCTCAAAAGGAGCTCTTGCTAAACAAATGAAAGAAAAGCGTAATAAAATCAGAAAAACAAAAAGTAAGTCTCTAAAAATATTGTTGTTGATCGTTCTCATTCTTATAGCATTTATTGGATATAAGGGAATAAGAACATATTATAAATTACAGAATGCTACCCAGGGTGAAGTCCTTCACTCAAATTTGCGTAAACAAGAAATAAAAGATACTCAACCTTTTTCCATTTTATTTCTTGGAATTGAAAACTACGCAACAAAGGGAAAAGGTGGTAGGACTGATACCATCATATTAGTAACTGTTAATCCCAAAGATAAAACAATACAAAAAATGAGTATTCCTCGTGATACATACGTGGAAATTCCAGATCAAAAAAGAAAATCTAAAATTAATGGAGCATATAACAGTGGTCTTCAATCGACTGTAAATACAGTAGAAAACTTTTTACATGTCCCAATCGACTATTATGATACAGTAGACTTTGATGGATTTAAAAATATTGTCGATGAGATTGGTGGAATTGATGTTGATGTACCATTTGATTTTTGGCAGTATTCAGATACTAAACCACGTTATAAGGTTTACTTCAAAAAAGGAAATCAACATCTAAATGGTACAGAAGCTTTAGCCTATGCTCGAATGAGAAAGCGCGATCCACGTGGTGATTTTGGACGTGAAGAACGTCAACAACAAGCTATGCTGGCAATTATCGATAAATTAAAGTCTCCCAAAACATTATTTAAAATAGATAAATATGCAAATGTATTTAGTAAAAATGTCAAAACAAATATGAACTTGTCTGAAGGTTTATTCTTATTCAATGACATGAAAGAAGCTAATCCTAAAAACATCACGACATTAAAATTGGAAGGAAAAGACGATTATATTAACAGAATTTACTATTATATGCCGAATCAATCTAGCGTAAATACTATAACAAAAAGTTTGAGAAATCATCTTGAGCTTGATAAATTCCCAGCTAATTCAATTCAATCAAAATAAGTGCATGTTTTTTAAAATTAAAAAAAGAGGTAAATGAGTATGCATACTCAATTACCTCTTTTCTTTTTTAAACCTCTATAGCTGTGATTTAATGGGAATTATGGTATTTTTTAAGTGTATTGAGATTTCAAATGCAAGAAACAGGGGTGTGTAGTAGAATAGAAAAGTACTGGAGGGGGATTGATGAAAGAATATATTTATGTGGAAAACGAAAAAAATGTGAAATTGAAATTTGGAATTATAAAAAAAGACATTGTATTTTCCATATCACTCTTGTTAGCAATCGTAAGCTGTTTATTCCATGCACCAAAACTAGATTATATAAATTTTGAAGTATTAGTCAGTTTATTTAATCTGATGCTAGTAGTTAAGGCCCTGGAAGATCTAAAACTATTGGATAAATTCGCCATTGCTATACTGAGTAAATGTCATAATAGTAAAAGTGTTTCAGCAATCCTTATTTTATTATGCTTTTTTAGTTCCATGCTTGTAACGAATGATGTGGCATTAATAACATTTGTACCATTAACACTGATAATAAGTAAGATTATACAAACTTCTATGTTAGATACGATTATCCTAGAGACAATTGCGGCTAACATCGGAAGCAGCCTAACTCCAATGGGAAATCCACAAAATCTTTTCATATTTACTTACTACGGAATAAAGCCTATACAATTTTTCACAACAGTTGTTCTATTGGTGGTTTTGGGAATTGTTCTGTTATTGGTTTTTAATCAAAGATTGAATAGTAAAACATTGGAAATGGAACTTCCGAATATTCCTATAAAAAATAAAAAAAAGGCCGCAGTATGGGGGATACTATTTGGCATCATATCTGTATCCATACTAGGGGTTTTAAGCTACAAACTTGCGTTTATTATCGCATTAGGAACCGCTTGTATACTTGATATAAAATTATTGAAGAAAATTGATTATTTATTGCTTATTACTTTTATCTGTTTTTTTATTTTTATAGGAAACATATCGGAATTAAAGGTAATACACACATTTGCTAGCGAAAATCTCAAAAGTCCCACATCAATTTTTTTCAGTTCCATAATTTTAAGCCAACTAATAAGCAATGTACCAGCTGCGATTTTTTTATCAAAATTCTCAGTGAATTGGCAGCCTTTATTAGTAGGTGTAAACTTAGGTGGACTTGGTACAATTGTAGCTTCCCTCGCAAGTGTAATTTCATTTAAACTTTTTATTAATAGAGATCCACAAAAAAGTAAAAAGTACCTTATAAGGTTTAGCTTTTATAACTTTTCAATTTTAGCTCTTTTAACTCTTGTTTATTATTTTACGATGAAA
>NZ_NTZO01000568.1 GCF_002559405.1 Bacillus sp. AFS001701
AACACGGCAGTTAAGCTCTTTTGCGTCGATGGTAGTTGGGGGTTTCCCCCTGTGAGAGTAGAACGTCGCCTGGTAACCAAAAACATCAGCTATTAGGCTGATGTTTTTTTGCGTTATAAAAAATAATATTTAAGATGTTGATTTAAGAGAAAAAAATAATTAGTTCATTCTTTATTCATATTTTAGTTGTAAATTTTAAAGATAATGTAGATAAAAAATAGTAAGAGTAAGGAGTAAAGATATGAAAGAAGAAATTAATTCAAATAAAAAAAGTGAATGGAGAAATTTTATCTCTTTAATAAAAAATGCAAATCCTCCTAAATGGTTGTTTGCAATAGGCTTACTATTAAGTGTAGCCACTACTTTAGTCGGGTTACTATTACCTTTGCTTACAAAGAAATTTGTAGATGGTTTTTCATTAGCATCCTTAAGTGCAGGACAAATAGCTATTTTTGTTTCTGTACTAATCATACAGGCTGTTTCATCAGCAGCTTCTATCTATCTGCTTAGCCGGGTAGGAAATACAGTTGTTGCCAATGTAAGACATCGATTGTGGAAGAAAATGATTGTACTTCCAGTATCTTACTTCGATGAGACACAGACTGGAGATAATGTTAGTCGAGTTACGAATGATACAGCAATTTTAAAAGGGCTAATAACAGAACAAATTACAAACTTTTTAACAGGAATCATATCAATTATTGGATCATTTATATTACTACTAGTATTAGATTGGAGAATGACATTATTAACATTTAGTATTATACCTGTCATCGCTCTTATATTTATCCCTATTGGAAAACAAATGTCGAAATTATCAAAAGCAACCCAAGATGAGACAGCAAAATTCACATCATTAATAAGCCAAGTTTTTTCTGAAATTAGATTAGTAAAAGTTTCGAATGCAGAAACGACTGAAATTACTAATGGAAACAAGGGAATTAATAATTTATTATCTTTTGGTATTAAGGAAGGAAAGTTACACTCTTTCATTGGACCAATTGTTTCCTTTGTATTGATGCTTGTTTTAGTAGTTATTATTGGCTATGGTGGGGTCAGAGTCTCATCAGGTGCAATAACTGCAGGGGCTTTAGTAGCTTATATACTTTATTTATTCCAAATTATCTTCCCAGTAACACAAATTACACATTTCTTTACTGAGCTTCAAAAAACAAAAGGTGCTACTGAAAGAATGATCAGTATATTAGAACTAGAAGAAGAAGATTATCAAACTGGAAAAGTTGAAGTTGATATGAACTTACCGATTAAGATTAATAAGTTGCATTTTGCATATAAGGAAGAAGAGATGTTAGCAAATCTTAATTTTGTGATCTCTCCAGGTAAAGTAACAGCAATTGTAGGGCCAAGTGGAAGCGGAAAGACAACACTATTTTCACTCATTGAACGATTTTACCTTCCAAAAAACGGAGAAGTAACAATTGGAGATGACCCAATTAATAGTTTCAATTTAGAGAGTTGGAGAAAACAAATAGGTTATGTGGCACAAGAAAGTCCGCTAATTGTCGGTACAATTAGAGATAATATTTGCTATGGAATTAAAAGAGAGATATCTGATAAAGAATTGGCTTATGTATCGGGTATGGCATATGTAGATCAATTTGTTAATGACTTACCTGAAGGTTTTAATACAGAGGTTGGAGAAAGAGGTATAAAACTATCTGGTGGGCAAAGACAACGAATAGGTATTGCGAGAGCTTTACTAAGAAACCCTAAATTATTAATGTTGGATGAGGCAACTTCGAATCTTGATAGTAGGTCAGAATTAGTTGTACAAAATGCACTTTCCAATTTAATGAAAGGGAGAACTACTTTAATTATTGCTCATCGTCTTTCCACAGTTATAGATGCGGATCAAATTGTATTTTTAGATAAAGGGAAAATAACTGGAATTGGGACACATGAAGAATTATACAGTAACCATTTAATGTATAGGGAATTTGCAGATCAGCAATTGAGGGTAAATAGTGCAGTGTAATTAAATTGAGGGAAGGTGTTTTATATGACTAGTATTTTAATTGTAGACGATGATCCACATATTCGAAAACTATTAAATGTTTTACTTCGAGATGAGGGCTTTACTGTTTTTGAGGCTATAAATGGTATGGAAGCAATTAGTGTATTTGAAGATAACAAAATAGATATGTTAATTATTGATTTAATGATGCCTAAAATGGATGGGTTCGAGCTTTGTCGAGAAATACGTAATGAATATGATCTTCCTATAATTATGTTAACTGCAAAAGGTGAAACCGAACAGAAAGTTAGAGGGTTTAAACTAGGAACCGACGACTATATCGTAAAGCCGTTTGAACCAGTCGAATTGGTTGTTCGGGTAAAAGCCTTGTTAAGAAGATCAAAAATATCTTCATCTAAAATTGTTCAAATAGGAAGTTTAGTAATAGACCATGGTAATTACAAAGTTCTAAATGATAATGAAGTAATTAATATGCCATTGAAAGAGTTAGAGCTTCTATTTACTTTAGCAAGCTCCTTAGGTAGGACTTATTCCAGGGAACAATTAATTGAAAACATTTGGGGATTCGATTATGCAGGGGATGAAAGAACTGTAGACGTTCATATAAAGCGATTGAGGGAAAGATTTCCTGAGAAAGAATTTGGTTTTAAAATTTCTACTGTATGGGGATTAGGATATCGAATGGAGTTATTGAAATGAAAGTATTAAAAAAAATTAGAGATGTTATAGGAGCTATATTATTACTAACGACTGCAATAACAATAGGAAGCGTAATTGTTCACTATGCTACTATCTACTTTTATGAACATCATCTCACTAATTTATCAGATTTAACGAAACAAATCATAAATACTTTTTTAACCTTTCTATTATTAATGCTCGGAGGAGCTGTATTTGGTAGAATGTTTCATCATCCAAAGCAAATGAAAATGGTAAAAGAAATAATGCAGGCAATTAGAAGTATTTCAAGAGGTGAGTTTAACGTATCGGTGGATCTTGAAAAATTTAGGAATGCATTTGGTGGTGAAATAGGACAGATAATAGATAGCTTCAACAACATGGCAAAAAATTTAGATCAAATGGAAAACATGCGACAAGAGTTTATTTCTAACGTTTCACATGAAATTCAATCGCCTTTAACATCAATTAAAGGTTTTGCTAAAGTATTACAAAATGAAAGTTTACCATTAGAAGAGCGAAAGCAATATTTAAATATAATTGAGTATGAAAGTACAAGATTATCGAAGCTTAGCGATAATCTACTAAAGCTAACTTCACTGGAATCACAAAACCAACCAATCGAAAAGAACAGTTTTTCATTAAATAGCCAACTTATGTACTCTTTGTTAAGCTGCGAACCTCAGATATTAGAAAAAAATATTAATATGCATATTGATCTTGGTAAAATTGACTTTATTGGAGACGAGGCTCTTTTAAACCAGGTTTGGATGAATTTAATTACAAACAGTATAAAGTTTACTTCTAACAATGGTGATATATTTATATCTGCTATTCAAGATAATGAAAAGGTAGTTATACAAATTCAAGATACTGGGATTGGTATTTCTGAAGAAGATCAAGTGCATATATTTGAAAGATTTTATAAAGCGGATAAATCAAGAGACAGAACAACCGGCGGAAATGGATTGGGTTTATCAATCGTAAAGAAAATTGTTGATATGCATAACGGAATAGTTTATGTAGAAAGTGAGATCGGAAAAGGGTCACTATTTGTAGTAGAATTACCTTTAACAGCGGAGTAATTGTTTTTCATTATAGTAAATAGCGTTTAGTAAAATTAACTATTCTTTTGCTATAATGAGAAACTTGATCTTTTTATTATAAAGTTATTGCAATCATAAAAAAATAATGGTATATTATTAAACGTTGTCACATTAAACGAATAAATGAGGCAAGAAAATAATATAAAAAAGTTGTTGACCAAACAATCTTTAATATGTTATTCTTATATAAGTCGCTAAGAGATAAAGCGACAAAGTGAACTT
>NZ_NTZO01000569.1 GCF_002559405.1 Bacillus sp. AFS001701
TTTCCATATGAAACTGGAATTAAAGTAGTTAATTGTTCAAAAAACTCATCGATTACTTCCTCTTCTTCCATTCTTTGAGACAGTTTTTGACTTATTTTCATCGTTTTCTTTAAATATTTGTTCATATTTAAAGCAGAGGATAAAGAGTTTAAAATAATCATTAAAATAATATAATAAATAGTTATGTAAATTATCGTAATATATCCTTTTGTCTCTAACATTAAATAAAGACTTATTCCGATTGGATACATTAATAAATAAATAAACAAATCCCACTTAAATTCCCTATTAATCAATTTCATTTCTCTTTTATATAAGTAAATCGTAATAAAATAAATAACGATTTGATTAATCCAAAAAGATACAAGTGTGTAAATGAGGATTGGAATTAAGCTATTCATTATTTCTTTAGTCCCAGTAGGTTCAATCTTTCCCCCAACTAAATAATAAAGTAGCGCACTACCAATAGAACATAATGCAAACATTAACGAATTAAGTGGCATTCGGTAGAGAGTTTTTTTTGTAATACTCAATCTTATATACAGAATCGAATAGGCTAATTGACTTATTAAAAGTTCTGCAACTAAACCATACGATAAAAAAACTAATATTGAGATTCCGAAAATAAAAGAAAATGTAGCATCATTAATCTTAATCGGCATATTCGCTACAATTAGAAATAACGCGATTATAATCAAAAAATTTGAACGATCAATATGTCTAAGAGGGCTAACCATATTAGCATAATAAAATATGATAGGCATTAGAACAATCCATGCGATCCAAATCAACCTATTACTATGCTTACTAATCAAATTTATGGGCCATCCTTTACAATTCTAAGCGAATTTTTTTAGCAAATACCTTCTTACTACCGAGATAAAATATAAAGAACCGGTTATTAACAATATCTCGTCTTCCCCTATATCCTTTATATTCTTATCGATTGCAATAGATAAATCACTTTCATATTTTATATTAAGTGTATTAGCATTCGAAATTAATTCGTCTTTATTCATCGCTCTAGGAAAATCAAAAGTTGTCATGACAATATTATTTGTTATTACTCGTAATTCTTTTAACATCTCTCGGGCATTTTTATCTTTCAAGGCAGAGAATAGAATCTTTATTTCCTTATCCTGAAAACGGTTATTCATCGTCTCCACTAAACTTTTAATTCCTTCAACATTATGTGCGCCATCAATATAAATGACAGGCTTAGAAGCTATTCGTTCTAATCTACCTGCTTTTTGAGCTATTTTTAATCCTCTTTTGATATGATTTTCACTAAACTTCATTCCATATTTATTTTGTAATAAATAAACAACACAGATTGCGCAAGAAGCATTCCTAATTTGATGGTGCCCAAGCATCGATAGCTCAATATTTTCAATTAACCTGTCATTGCCTTTGTAATTAAACTTTTCATAAAGTGAATCTTTCAAAGGTGAAGCAAAAAAATGCATACCATATTCAAAATAATCAGCTTCATTTTTGATTGCGGCATTTTGAATAATTGTTAAAGCTTTTTCTTTCAATTCTGCTGTAACAATTGGAATTCCTTTTTTAATAATTCCTGCCTTATGCTTAGTGATTTCTTCTATTGTTTTACCAAGAATTTGTTGATGATCATGGCCAATACTCGTAATAATACTAATTAAAGGTGTCATTACATTTGTGCAATCCTCTAACCCACCTAAACCAGCTTCTACTAAAAATATGTCATGTTCTTTTATTTTACCGAAAAAGTAAAAAGCCATTGTTGTAATGATTTCAAATTCAGTTGGCGCACCACAAGGTAACTGTTCAACTTCTTCCACAACTGGAATCATACAATTTACAAGTTGAATAAATTCTTGTTTACTAATCATTTCACCGCAGAACATGATTTGTTCACGATAATCTAATATATATGGTGATGTAAAAGTTCCTACAGTATAACCTGCATCTAATAAAATACTTTGAAGAAAAGTAATTGTAGAGCCTTTTCCATTGGTTCCTGCGACATGAATTGCTTTGACATTTAGCTGAGGATTTCCTAGTCTAACTAGCATTTCTTCCATTCTTTGTAGCCCAGGTACAATGCCAAATTTTGTTCTGTTATACATCCATTTCAGTGCTTCCTCATATGTATTAACCATCTTTACCCTACCTTTATAGTAAAAAACGACGAATCATTAACTCAATTCGTCGTTTTTATTTTACTAACTATTATTACACCGCTTTAACTACTTATTTACTTAGTTCTGCAATTCGAGTTCTTACAGATTCTTGTTTATCAAGATAATCTTTTTCTTTACGACGCTCTTCTTCAATCACTGCTGCAGGAGCTTTCGCTACAAATCCTTGGTTACTTAATTTCTTTTGAACTCGTTCCACTTCACTAGTCCATTTTTCTAATTCTTTCTCTAATCGTTTTTTCTCTTCTTCAAGATTAATTAAACCTTCTAGAGGAAGATAAAGCTCAGCCCCACTAATTACTGCTGACATCGATTTTTCTGGTGCAGTTAGGTTAGTAGAAATTGTTAATTCTTCTGGATTACAGAAGCGCTCGATATATGAACGATTTTCTTCTAATGCAGCTGCAATCGTTTCATCCTTTGCAGAGATCATTAGTTGAACTTTTTTGCTCATTGGTGTGTTTACTTCTGCACGAATATTACGAACTGAACGAATTAACTCAACTAATATTTTCATCGTTTCAGAAGCTTCTTTATTTGTTAATTCCTCTCTAACTGTTGGCCAAGCAGAAACTGTAATAGACTCCCCTTGGTGTGGTAGAGATTGCCAAATTTCTTCAGTTACGAAAGGCATAAATGGATGTAAAAGCTTCATTGTACTTTCTAATACGTGTGCAAGAACTGAACGAGTCATATTTTTTGCATCTTCATTGTCGCCGTATAAAGGAATCTTTGCCATTTCAATATACCAGTCACAAACATCGTCCCAAATGAAGTTATAAAGTACACGGCCAACTTCACCAAATTCATAACGATCGATTAAAGCTGTTACACTTTCAATTGTTTCATTTAAACGAGTTAAAATCCATTCATCAGCAACAGATTTTTCTTTCGTTAAATCGATATTTTCATATGTGAAGCCTTCCATATTCATTAAAGCAAAACGAGAAGCATTCCAAATTTTGTTTACAAAGTTCCAAGTAGCTTCAACTTTCTCAATACTGAAACGTAAATCTTGGCCTGGTGAACTTCCTGTTGTTAAGAAGTAACGTAATGAATCTGCTCCATATTTCTCAATAACATCCATCGGGTCAACACCATTACCAAGTGATTTACTCATTTTACGTCCTTGCTCGTCACGTACTAAGCCATGAATTAAAACATCGTTAAATGGACGTTTACCAGTAAATTCAATTCCTTGGAAAATCATTCGTGATACCCAGAAGAAAATAATATCATAACCAGTTACTAATACATTTGTTGGGAAGTAAGCTTGGAAATCCTTACTTTCTTCATTTGGCCAACCTAAAGTTGAGAATGGCCATAATGCTGAACTGAACCAAGTATCTAAAACGTCGTTATCTTGATTCCAATTTTCAATATCAGCTGGTGGCTCTTGATTTACATAAATCTCACCAGTTTCTTTATGGTACCAAGCCGGAATACGGTGTCCCCACCATAATTGACGTGAAATACACCAGTCACGGATATTTTCCATCCAACGTAGATACGTTTTTTCAAAACGATCCGGTACAAATTTTACGCTATCATCAGAATTTTGTAATGCTACTGCAGCATCAGCTAGTGGTTGCATTTTAACAAACCATTGCGTTGATAAATAAGGCTCAACAACCGCTCCACTACGTTCACTATGACCTACAGAATGCATATGTTCTTCGATTTCAACAAGAACACCCATCTCTTGTAAATCTTTAACGATTTGTTTACGGCATTCAAAGCGATCCATACCATTGTATTTTCCTGCTTTTTCATTCATCGTACCATCTTCATTCATTACAAGAATGCGAGGTAAGTCATGACGGTTTCCAACTTCAAAGTCATTCGGGTCATGTGCAGGTGTAATTTTTACAACTCCAGTACCAAATTCCATATCAACATAATCGTCAGCAATAATTGGAATTTCACGATTTACGATAGGAAGTGTAACTGTTTTACCAACCATTGATTTATATCTTTCGTCTTCTGGGTGAACCGCAATTGCAGTATCCCCAAGCATTGTTTCAGGACGAGTAGTTGCAATTTGAATTTTTCCAGTTCCGTCTGTTAAAGGATATTGCATATGGTAGAATGCACCTTGAACATCCTTATAAATAACTTCGATATCTGATAAAGCTGTTTTTGTTGCTGGATCCCAGTTGATGATATATTCACCACGATAGATTAGTCCTTTGTTGTATAGCTTAACGAATACTTCTTTTACTGCATCAGATAGACCCTCATCTAATGTGAATCGTTCACGAGAGTAATCTAATCCTAAACCGATTTTTTCCCACTGAGAACGAATGTGAGAAGCATATTCTTCTTTCCACTCCCAAGCTTTTTCTAGGAATTTTTCACGTCCTAAATCATATCTTGATAAGCCTTCTTCTCGTAATTTTGCTTCAACTTTTGCTTGTGTAGCAATACCAGCATGATCCATACCAGGTAAATAAAGTACGTCATAACCTTGCATTCGTTTAGTACGAGTTAAGATATCTTGTAATGTTGTATCCCAAGCATGACCTAAGTGTAATTTTCCAGTTACGTTTGGTGGAGGAATTACGATTGTATATTTCGGCTTTTCTGATTCCACTTGTGCTTCAAAGAATTTCCCATCTAACCAAAATTGGTAACGATCTTTTTCAACTAAATTCGGATCATATTTTGTTGGTAATGATTTTTTTGTAGTTTCCATTCGGATTCATCTCCTCTAATAATTATTGAAAAATAAAAAAACTCCACTCATCCTTGAAAAGGACGAATGGAGTTGAATTCGCGGTACCACCTTTTTTTGTCAGAAAAAACTTGTGTTTTATCTGACACACTTAAAAAAGATAACGGATCATCCGGTAACTTCTAATCACCAAAAGCTTTGCTTTCGAAGTCACTGCTCAAGGGCGACATTCCAACTCTATTTTCTAGAAACCTCCCACCAAATGGTTTCCTCTCTGAAGAACTAGTTCGTTGTACTCTTCCCTATCATTGCATTTCATTATGAATATATGTAATAGTCTACAAAATTTACTTAAGCTTAGTCAACATTATTTCTAATTTCTTTCTAGATTATTCAATATGTGTCAATATCGTACCACATTTTTTAATACATAAAAAAAATACGACAAAAAATTGTAATGATTATTTAACATTCTGGTATACTAGTACTTATTTAATTATGCGATAATTATATAGTATGTAGATATAATTTTTAGGGGGATATTCATGGGTTTATTTAAAAATACATTAGCTCGTGTTCTCGGAATCGGTGGAACGAGAATTGATACAAAGCTTGAAAAAACAGAATATCAAGCTGGTGAACGAGTAAAAGGTGAATTATATATAAAAGGTGGTCGAGTTAAACAAGAACTAGATTCCGTCTTTTTACATGTAATGACTGAATATCAAGTTGAATCAAATGATAAGATTATAAATAAGAATGGTACTTTACAAAAATTTATCGTATCAGTTGATCGTATAATAAATGCAAATGAAGAAGTTATTATTCCTTTCTTTTTCACCTTATCTGAAAATACACCAGTATCACTTCACAAATCCCATATTTGGATTAAAACTCATTTAGAAATTGAAAAAGCTGTTGACCAATATGATGCTGATGGAGTTCAAGTAGTGCCTTCAGTCGGCTTAAAAACGGTAATCCAGGCACTTCAAGAAGAAGGATTTGTATTAAGAGATAGTGAAAACAAAAAGAAATATGGGAAAATTATTCAAGAATTTGAATTTTACCCAATGAATGGCGAATTCCGTGGAAAATTAGAGGAGGTTGAAGTTAACTATTTAAGCTTTGACAAAACAGTCGACTTAATCCTTCAACTTAATCAAAAACAAAAAGAAACAACTAGTAAGTTTTCTAAATTATTTGGCTCTGATGAAAATAATGTTCGAATCTCTTTTTCAAAGGATCATATTACGGACAAGGATTTTGTACGTAAAAGTGTAGTAAATGCAATTAAACGTCATGTAAAATAATAAACATAAAAAACATCTATCCATGTTGCTAACATTTAGTGATATATTTTTTGGATAGATGTTTTTATTTCCTCTCTTAATTATGCAAATTGAACTCATAAACCATCTATAGATTTCTCCGCTTCAATATCCTCTTGTATTTTTGAGACAAAATATTCAATATTAATCATATGCCAGTAAGCATTTAATAAATCTCTTACATTGTCTTTTTCATTATTAACCCCGGATCGCTTTAAATAGTTAGAAATTTTGGAAGAAAACTGAGTTGGATATGCCATATAACTTAAAAATAACATTCTTTCCTCTTCTCTTAATGAAAAATTCTTTTCATACATTTTAAGCCAATTATTACGATCAGATTGCTGAATAGGATATGTTTTAAAAGAATTCTTATAATAGTTCGTTAAATCTTGAATTGGTGTAGTTTCTTGTGCATTTTCTAGATTGATAAAGACACCTTCACCTCTTTTATTTACAAGAAAGTGAGAAATAGATAAATTTCCATGGTTCATGACAACTCTAGTATTTTCAGTTTCCTTCATTTTTTTAAACCATTCATCTAACTGTCCTTTAGCAAATTGATGTGCACTTAATATTTTATGAAAATACGTACAATAGCTTAGTTCATAAGGTGACATATACCAATTATCTTCTGCAACCTCAATGAAATTTTCCAATACTTCTTTATCTTTACTCCACCTTTTTGATAACGTATCATAATGGATTTGTAATTGATCTTTATCTACTTTTTTCTCTTTCTGTGTACTGTTATGCATCTTACCTAGTGAAGTAAACATTCGTTGAAAATGTAAATTCTCATCTGACTTTTCATCAACACTTTCAATCCACGGCATTAAATAGTAATGCTTCGTATTAAATTCAACAATATAATCTCCACTCTGGGTATGATATATTGGTACAACATTTCGAAATCCTTTATCTTGTAAAGAACGAACATTTTCAATCAAATTATTTCGATAAACTCGATTCACATTTGCTTCTTTTAATGCGAATACACCTTGATTCGTATAGATCTTAACTACCTTACCAACAGTTTCAAAATAATTTGGTACAATATGATACTGTGCTAAAATGACGCTTATTTCATCTTTAGGTTTTCTATACAAGATGCGTCACTCTCACTTTCTAAATGCGTAAAAGCCTTGTATTAGTAGACAAGTGTCTTAACTAATACAAAGCTCTCACCATATTGTTATTGTTTTATAGCAGTTACAGGAATATAAATGATTTGCCCTTCCGATAAAAATTCATCATTCAAATTATTAACCCGATTCAACTGCTGAGTTTGTAGGTTATATTTTTTAGCTACAGATTCAATTGTATCTCCATTTTGAGCTAAATATAATTTTAATTTAGTATAAGAATCTTCTCTTCCTTCGCCAGTAAACAAACTTGATAGTAGGTTGTCACTTTTAACACTTCTTGCTTCACTTACTTCTTCTTTTACTTCCTTTTTACCAACTGGATCAGCTTTTATTTCTACTTTTGGTAATTCAGGTGGTGGTGCTTCTTGCTGCTCCACTTGAGCTTGATAATAATCCGCATAATATGGTGGTGTTTGACGAACATCAGTTGGATTCTCTAAATTATTTTCTTGATTTACTTGGGGCAAGGGATTTTGATAGAATTGTTCCTGATTTTGATTATATGCAAATGGTGCTTGCTGATATTGTTGGTTAACATAAGGTTGATAGTTTTGCTCTAAAGTTCGATTATATAATTCTTCATATTTTTCAATTTCTTTTTGAGCATTGTTTTCATTATTAGCATTTTGCAAAGTACTAAAATCATTATCTAAGAAGCTAGGTCTACTATTTAAAGAATTGTTTAAATAGCTGTGTACATTAAAATCATTATTCAAGAAACTAGGTCGCTCATTATACGTATTATTTACATTGTTAGATATCTGTGCATCATTTTCACTTTGACTAGCTTCTACATCATTATTATTCATTAAGAAGCTTGGGGTTGGATCGACTGCTTGTGGTTCTATTGCTTGTGGTTCTATTGCTTGCGGCTCTATTGCTTCAGCTGATATATTAAAGCCTCTAAATACTTCTTCATATTCTTCTTCCTCTTGAACCTCTGATTGCTCTTCTAACTGTTCTGTTTGTTCTGTCTGCTCTGACTGGGCCATAATTTCTATATTAGATTCTTCTTCTACTTGTTGTTGTTCTACTACTTGTTGTTCTTCTTCATAACTTTGTTCTTCGCTTTCTTCTAACTCATAATAATGTTCCACTTCATTTTCAACTGCTTCGACACGATCTTCAACTACCTCTTCAGGCTGAAAAACCTCTAAGTAAGTAGGTTGCCCAGGATATGTGTCTTGTTCTTCTTGCTCTTCATTCTCTTCAAGGGATTGAATCCAATCACTGCCGTAAAGATTATCTTGTTCAGTAGTTTCCTGTTCTGAAGTTGGTTGATGAAAGAACTGGAATTGTTCTTCTTGTTCTCTTTCTTCTTGATACTCATATCCTTCATTTCCTTCATTACTTGAGCGATATTCGTTTTCGTATGCGTAGTTATTATATTGCTCATACCCTCTTTGTTCTTGATAAGTTTCTACTGCTCTATTATGGTCATGTAAACCAGAAATACATAAATCAGCAGCAATTTGAATACTACCTTTTTCAGCTATTTGAAAATCAAATGTCTCTACAGAAACACATAGATTTTCAAGATCAGTAATCCTAGTTAATGGTATTGAAATATCTACAGGGAACTGATGATTCATTTCACAACTTCCATCTTCAAGAGCGATTACATTTTCAATCATTCTTGAAGGTGCTAATTCTCTTAATGAGTAATAATCACCTTGATTTGATAAATCAGGTGTGTAATTACCTTCTAAGGTTAAGACACCCTTCACTTGAACATATTCTTCAAATTGCTGTATAGTAATGTCTGGATTTAACGAGAGTGACCTTACCTCTTTAACTTCCTGTCCTTTTTGGAACCAGACAGTTTCTTTCAATGAAAAGCGAATATTTGTTTGATTTTCTGAAGACACCTTAATGTCCTCCTCTCATCGTCCAATTTGGTCTATGACATTACATTTTTATGAAAGAAACGAAAAATTTATGAAGAAAAGATTGTTATTTTATATTAAGAAAGGTTTAATAATCGCAGGATGAAAGAAATACAGTGATAAGGGAATAGGAAAAAGAATAATAAAGAATGGCATTTAAGAAGGATTGGACGAATAGTATCAGAAAAAACTGCAAAAAAATGAGCAACTATGTCATTGAAATTATTTACTAATTAGTAGATGGGGAACTAGAGGTTTTTTTTTCATTCGCTCGATCATATTTATAGATTTTTCTTCGATATTGAATTGTTTAAAACAATATATAGATTTCTAGTTCTACTTTTCGTTTCTCTGATTTTATTTGCAGTTTACTTTTTTGTAGCTTTCCCCTCATCTATTTTTACATAGACTGGCATCTTATTTGCGATTCTCCTCTCTATCTATTTGCAGCTTGAACTTCTCTATTTTTCACTACAGTCGTTCTACTGAAGCTTTACCAACTCTATTTGCTATAACAAAAAATGGTGCCCTAAAAATAGGACACCACCTTAAATTAAACTAATTGCGAAAATGCGTATTCAGTAGCTGCAATCGTTTTTTGAATATCTTCGTCTGTATGTGAAGTTGATAGGAATAAACCTTCAAATTGTGATGGTGGTAAGAAGACACCTTGTTCAGCCATTAGTTGATAGTATTTAGCAAACATTTCTAAATTAGATGTTTTTGCTGTTTCGTAATTTTCAACTTTTTCGTTTGTGAAGAAGAATCCAACCATTGAACCTGCACGATTAATACAATGTGGAATATTGTATTTTTCAGCTGCAGCTTTATAACCAGCTTCTAGCAAATCAGCTTTTCGGTTAAATTCTACATAATCTTCTTTCGATAGCTGACTTAATGTTTCGTAACCAGCCGTCATCGCTAAAGGATTTCCTGAAAGAGTTCCAGCTTGATAAATTGGGCCACTTGGAGCAATTTGATTCATGATTTCAGCTTTACCACCATATGCACCTACTGGTAAACCTCCACCGATCACTTTTCCTAAGCAAGTGATATCAGGCGTTACACCAAAATGACCTTGAGCACAATTATATCCTACACGGAAGCCAGTCATAACTTCATCAAAAATCAATAATGTACCATATTGAGTCGTAATTTCTCTTAAGCCTTCTAAGAAACCTTCAACTGGCGGAACAACACCCATATTACCTGCAACCGGCTCAACAATAACCGCTGCTAAGTCATCTCCAAATTGTTCAAAAGCATATCTTATACTTTCTAAATCATTATAAGGAACAGTGATTGTATTTGATGCAACACCTTCAGGTACACCAGGACTATCTGGTAATCCAAGTGTAGCTACACCAGAACCAGCTTTAATTAATAAGGAATCACCATGTCCGTGATAGCATCCTTCAAATTTTAAGATTTTGTTTCGTCCAGTAAATCCGCGAGCAAGACGTAAAGCACTCATTGTCGCTTCTGTTCCTGAGTTAACCATTCGAACAACTTCAATCGAAGGCACTCTTTCGATCACAAGTTTAGCTAATTCTGTTTCTTTTAATGTTGGTGCTCCAAAGCTAGTTCCAGTTTCTGCTGTTCGCTTTAAGCCTTCAACTACACGCTCATTTGAGTGACCTAAAATTAGAGGTCCCCAAGATAATACATAATCAATATACTCATTTCCGTCTATATCATATATTTTAGAACCTTTACCATGACTCATAAAAATTGGTGACATATTGACACTTTTAAATGCACGTACCGGACTATTTACTCCACCAGGAAGTACTTGTTTTGCCTCTTCAAAAGCTTCAATTGACTTGTTATATGATCTCATTTATTATTACTTCCCTTCTGATAACCATCTGCAAGCATCTTTAGCATGATAAGTCATAATCATATCTGCACCAGCACGTTTCATACTAATTAATTTTTCCATTACTACTTTTTCTTCTTCAATCCAACCATTCAATGCAGCAGCTTTAACCATTGCATATTCTCCACTAACATTATAAGCAACGATTGGTTGGTGATAGTTATTTCTGATATCACGAATGATATCTAAGTATGAAAGAGCTGGTTTAATGATTAAGAAATCTGCACCTTCAACTGTATCTGATTCTGCTTCACGGAACGCTTCTAAGCGATTTGCAGGGTCCATTTGATAAGCCTTACGATCACCTTGTCCAGGAGCACTTTGAGCTGCCTCACGGAATGGTCCGTAAAATGCTGAAGCATATTTTACTGCATATGACATAATTGGAATATTATCAAATCCAGCTTCATCTAAGGCATGACGAATTGTTGCTACGAATCCATCCATCATATTTGAAGGAGCAATAATATCTGCGCCAGCCTGTGCTTGACTTACTGCTGTTTTTGCTAATAGTATTAACGATTCATCATTATTAACATACTCATCTTCTAAAACTCCACAATGTCCATGATCTGTATACTCACATAAACATGTATCTGCAATAACAATCATTTCAGGATATTGTTCTTTCGTTTGTGAAATCGCACGTTGAACGATTCCAGTTGCACAGTACGCTTCAGAACCTACTGCGTCTTTAACATCAGGAATACCAAAGAATATGACAGATTTTATACCTAATGATACAATTTCATCCATTTCTTTTTTTAATTCATCTAACGAAAATTGAAATACACCTGGCATTGAACTAATAGGATTTTTTACCCCTTGTCCCTCAACAACAAAAAGAGGATAAATAAAATCTTCTTTATGTAAATGAGTCTCTCTAACCATAGAGCGTAATGCTTGTGTACTTCTTAAACGACGGTGACGATCAAACGGAATAGAATAAGTCATTTTTTTCTCCTTCTTTTTAAAGACGATTTGATTAATCAATATCATCTACTATTTTTTTAATTAAAGCCTCTGTTGTAAATTTACTAGGAACAATAATATTATTCAAACCTTTTTCTCTAGCTTTTTGTGCGGTTACTTCACCGATACAAGCAATTTGAATGTTTTTTAAATCTTCCATACTAATTGCATTTCCAATCAAAAAGCAAAACTGTTCAACACTAAATGGATTCAAAAATGTAATCACATCCAGTTTTTTATTTATTAATAAATTTAACAGTTCATTTTTAATACCTAGATTTGCAATGGTCTCATAAACGGTTAATAAATTAACTATATGACCATTTTCTCCTAGTATTTTTGGTACGTTATCACTCGCTAAAGAGCCACGTAAAAATAAAAATTTTGTTCCTTTTTCTACTATGTAACTTAACTCAGAAGCAAATGTTTTACCAGTAAATTGACTTGGAAGGAAAGCTACTTCAA
The DNA here is from genome assembly GCF_002559405.1 of Bacillus sp. AFS001701. Taxonomy (GTDB): domain Bacteria; phylum Bacillota; class Bacilli; order Bacillales; family Bacillaceae_G; genus Gottfriedia. The sequence continues at coordinate 12,533 of NZ_NTZO01000569.1, forward strand.
ATCCTTCTTCAACTAATCGGTTCTTTGTTTTTTCTCCGACAGCACCAATTTTTTTTTGAAGAATTTTTT
>NZ_NTZO01000570.1 GCF_002559405.1 Bacillus sp. AFS001701
ACTCATGAACCCTTTATGAAGTACTTTCTCTCACCTCCCAGCTAATATGCTTACTCATGAAACCTTAATGCGTGTGTACTTTCAACTTTTTCATTTTCTCCTACTAAAAAACCTGAGTATGTTGTGATCTATCAATACATAAAAAAATTGCTTATATTCTTTTATAAGCAATTTTGATCAAATCGTTTATTCAATTTCTCCTGTCCAAGCAAGCATTCCGCCAGTCATATTCACAACATTAAATCCATGACTTTCTAAAAACTGTACTGCTCGACTACTTCTGCCACCAGCATGACATACAACGATGTATTCATTAGTTTTATCTAGATCTGCCATGCGAAATTCGATTAAACCAAGTGGGATATGCGTCGCACCTGGGATCATTCCGTTTGCTACTTCATCCGCCTCGCGAACGTCAATAATATTAACTGAATTTCCATTCTTTAATAAGTCTTCAAGTTTTTCTGCTGTAATTTCTCTCATTCATTATTCTCCTTTATTAAGACCAGGTGCTCATTCCGCCTTTTACATTTGTAATATTGGTATAACCCATTTTTTTAAGAACTTTACATGCTTTTTTACTTCTCATGCCACTCTGGCAAATAATAATTGTTTCTTGACCTTTTGAAAGATGACTTAAATTTTGTTTTAACAAATGCAATGGGATATTTTTGAATTCTTTAATATGTCTTCCTTTATATTCTGCAGGTGTTCTAACATCAATGAATTGTTTTTCCTTACTTTTCAATTCATTTTTTAATTCATTTGTTGAAATTTGCTTAACCCCTTTGATTGGAAGAAAAGTTTGTACTAGAAAATAAGCAATTAATACGATGATTAGAATATTTAACATTTCTATTTAAGTCCCACTTTCAAGTAATTGATGTTCAGAAATATTTTGGCCAGTGATAAGTTTTACGAATGTTTTTTATCTACTTTTTACTAATAAGTTAACTGCTTCTTTTACAAGTTCTTCTGCACTTTCTCCATTTTCATCAGCTAGTCTTACACATTCAATTAGATTCGTACTTACGATGACTCCAATTGTACGATCCATTGCCGCTCTAACTGCTGATAATTGAGTGATTACATCTTTACACCCTTTATCCTCATCCATCATTTTTAAAATGCCTCTAAGCTGCCCTTCAATTCTTTTTACTCTATTTTTTATTTGATCATCATAAGACATAGAAATCTTTCCTTTCTTAGTAAAATTTTTACATTAGTTAAATTGAACTATATACCCAGATAGGTATGAAGTCAATTAAATTGTCGGCATTTTAGATTACTAGAAAAAGAAGATAGTCAATTTCTTTTTAAACAGCATAAAAGCCTGGTATCAACGATTCCAGGCTTTACCTCATTACATATTTATTACTAAGAAAGGTATCGTGATGATCGCTACGATCATTAATAACCAATTGTTCTTCTTAATTTGAGTAATTTCTTCCTCCAATAACAGCTCTTCACTTTTTTTCATTATATATTCCTACTTTCAGTTTTGATTAATTTATTCTTATATTTAAGATTTATTTCCTTAAATAAAGCTTAAAATACCTGTAAGTATCAATTTTGTTACTTTTTTACTTTATATAATGAAAATGAAATTTAAATGAAAAACCTTTTTTTAATTTCTATTATCCCTATTTAATCCATTTTACTTTTCTTTTTAGTGTATTATTCTTACTCGATCAAAAGGGAAAAAAACGCCTTCAACTTTGCCGACTATTTCAGACTGCTTAATATACCCTAAACCATTTCTGCTATCTTTACTATTTAGTCGATTATCACCCATAACTAAATACGACCCGCTAGGTACTTTAACTTGATTAAATTGAAGATATTCTTTATAGACATTTTTTAAATGGTCATTTAAATAGTTTTCAGTTATTTGTTTTCCATTAATGTATAGGAGCCCATTCGTTAAATTAACGTTGTCACTTGGCAAACCAATGATTCTTTTGACATAATACTTAGGGTCATTTTGTTTTTTTATAATGACAACTTCACCTCTATTTACTGATGAAATATGAAATGAGGCTTTGTTAACAAACAAATAATCATGATTATGTAGGGTCGGTTGCATCGAAGCACCTTGAACAATAAAGGGTGAAAAAATAAAAATCTTAACAATTAATGCGATTGTAAAAGAATAGACTAATATTTTAAAAGTTTGCCATGAAGATTCCTTTTTTCGTATTTTCAAATTTGTATCCCCTTTAAATTTATTGTCTCCACATTTTACCATAATACGATTAATTATTTGAATATTCCTTACAAATATTTAATAAAAAAATAGCAAAGCTCTCTGTTTCACTTTGCTATTTCTTCAATGATTAAATCAGTTTAATTAAACTTGTTTTGAGGCAGTTTCAACTGCTTGCTCTCTAAGTCGGAATTTCTGTATTTTTCCTGAGGCAGTCATAGGATACTCTTTTACAAATTCTATATATCGAGGAATTTTATGTTTTGAGATTTTTCCTTTACAGTACATTCGAATATCCCCAGGTGTAATTTTTATTCCTTCTTTAAGAATAATGCAAGCCAATACTTCTTCACCATATACTTGATCAGGTATTCCAACAACTTGAACATCTAACACATCTGGGTGAGTATATAAAAATTCTTCAATTTCACGTGGGTAAATATTTTCCCCACCACGGATAATCATGTCTTTGAGCCTACCTGTAACTTTGCAATAGCCATTCTCATCCATGATTGCTAAATCTCCAGTATGTAACCATCCATCTTCATCAATTGCTGTACGAGTAGCATCTTCATTTTTGTAGTAGCCTTTCATTACATGATAGCCTCTAGTACAAAGTTCACCTTGTACTCCACGTGGTACTTCATTAGAAGTGCCTGGTTCTACTATTTTTACTTCAACATTTGGTAATGCCTTACCAACCGTTTCAACTCGTACCTCAATTGGATCATTCGTTCTAGTTTGAGTGATAACTGGCGAAGATTCCGTTTGGCCATATGCAATTGTAATCTCTGTAATTCCCATTTTTTCAATTACTGCCTTCATAACTTCAATTGGACAGTTTGAACCTGCCATAATGCCAGTTCGTAATGTTGATAAATCATATTTAGAAAAATCAGGTTCATTTAACTCCGCGATAAACATAGTAGGAACTCCATGTAATCCAGTACATTTTTCATCTTGTACTGTTTGAAGTACTCTTTTTGGACTGAAGTCTTGTACAGGTACCATCGTTGCTCCAACAGTAACACAAGCCATGGTGCCTAAAACACATCCAAAGCAATGGAAAAATGGTACGGGTATGCATAAACGATCTGCCTTTGTTAATTCCATACAATTCGCAATATTAAACCCATTATTGATGATATTTGAGTGTGTAAGCATTACACCTTTTGGGAAACCAGTCGTTCCAGATGTATATTGCATGTTTATAACATCATACGGACTCATTGTTGCCATTCGCTTATCCAACTCTATATCTGATGTATTTTTAGCCATGGTAATAAGCTCATTCCATGAGAATGTTCCAGGGTATTTTTTCTCACCAAGAACAATTACATTCCGTAAAAATGGCAGTCGACTACTATGAAGTTCTCCAGGAACAGCATCCTTTAATTCTGGTATAATTTCATATAGCATTTCAATATATGAAGAATCCTTATACTGATCCATTAAAATAATCGTTGTTGAATCAGATTGCTTTAACAAATATTCTAGCTCTGCTGTACGATAATTTGTGTTTACTGTAACAAGAACTCCACCCATTTTGCCAGTTGCAAATTGTGAAGTAAGCCATTCAGGTGTATTTGAAGACCATATTGCTATATGGTCACCTTTTTGAATTCTAAGACTCATCAAACCTTTTGCTACTTCTCTACAGTGGTTTTCAAATTGTTCATAATTCATCCTTAAACCTCTATCCGCATAGACAACAGCCTCATGAGTAGGATGTAATTTCGCTTTTTCTTCTAATAGTTTCCCTATCGTAATATCTAGTAAATTTGTCATCTTATCCTCCTTAATTGGTTCCCTTCCAAAAGGACGCGTAATTAGAACGTAAATTAAACACAATTAAGAATATTCTATGTTTTTAGACTTTTCCCTTTAAAAAAACGTATGTAAAAGTAGAAAAACCACAAGGAATTTCTTTTTCCTTGTGGCTTCTGTTTTTAGTTAATTTATTTGAGAGTTAAAATATCTTTATATGTTACATAGCAACGTTATTATCATTCTTAACCACTTCTGGTTTAAAAGCGCGTTCCCATTTAGCAATTACAACTGCTGCTAAAGAGTTACCTACTACGTTTACTGCAGTTCTTGCCATATCTAGAATACGGTCAATACCTGCAATAAATGCTAAACCTTCAACTGGAATGCCTGCTGTACCTAATGTTGCTAATAATACAACAAACGAAACGCCTGGTACACCTGCGATACCTTTTGAAGTAACCATTAAAACTAACATTAGTGAAATTTGATCAGTGATTGATAAATGAATACCATACATTTGAGCGATAAAAATTGCTGCTAATGCTTGATATAAAGTTGATCCATCAAGATTAAATGAATAACCAGTCGGAATAACGAATGAAGAAATTGATCTTGGTACTCCGAATTTTTCTACTTTTTCCATAATTTTAGGTAAAACTGTTTCAGAACTCGCAGTAGAATATGCTAAGATCAGTTCATCTTTAATTAATTTAATGAACTTAAATATGTTAACTCCTACCATTTTAGCGACTAAGCCTAATACTACAACGATAAAGAATGCCATCGTTAAATAAACAGTTATGACTAATTTTCCTAATGGAATTAAAGATTCTAATCCAAACTTTGAAACTGTAACTCCGATTAATGCAAAAACACCAAATGGAGCAAATTTCATAATTTGATTTGTAATGTAAAACATTGTATCAGCTGTTCCTTGGAAAAATGCTAATACTGGCTTTCCTCTTTCTCCTACCGCTGTAATCCCAAGACCAAACAGTACTGAGAAAAAGATAATTGCTAACATATTTCCTTCAACAAAAGCTGAAAAAATGTTTGGCGGTACGATATTTACAAATGTATCTGCAAACCCATGACTTTTAACTTCTTTTGCTGTTTCAACATAAGTATTGATATCAGTTTTGTGAAGGATACTCATATCTACACCAGCACCTGGTTTAACGATATTCGCTACTAGTAATCCGATTAAAATTGCAATTGTTGTAATAATCTCAAAGTACAGAATCGTTTTCCCGCCTAAACGGCCAAGTTTTTTTGTGTCACCAACACTAGCAACACCTACAATGATACTTGAAACAACGATTGGTATTACAATCATTTTAATCAGACGTAAAAAGATGTCTCCAATTGGTTGTAAATAGTCAGCAACCTTTGGATTTCCATAAAAAATTGCGCCTACAATGATCCCGATAACAAGACCAATTAATATTTGCCAAGCTAAGCCAATTTTTTTCATAATAAAAGTCCCCCTTGTAGTAGAATTTTGCCAAGTTTTTTAATTTACTAAAAATAACAAAACCATTTAAATTCTTTTTAAATGGTTGAAGCACTACTTGGCTTATTAAGATATCGATGGAACTCTCATAAATTACCCATCATTTACATAATTTACTTTTTGATTATATTCAGAATTTACAATCAAAAAAAGTTATAAAAAACAGTATAACAGAAATCATTACGATTTCAATTTTACTATATTTTCCAGATTACTATTAAGGTACATTACAATTCTACTAAAAAACTAAGATTTTTACAAATTCCCTTTATTATTATTTTTTAATTTTTTTTTAATTTTCAACCAA
>NZ_NTZO01000571.1 GCF_002559405.1 Bacillus sp. AFS001701
TATATGATAGAAGTAATGTTTAAATTTTTTTTGTCTTTGTGAAGTTTTTGTTTATAAGTTTTAAATCTACACTATATTTACATAGCCCAATATTAATTTAAACATTAGGTAAAAATTATAAGTGTGAATAGAATAATTAAAGGGTGTGCATTCATGATTAGCTTAGGGATGTTCGGGTTTAAAGCACTTTGGAGTCCATATTTATTTGTGTTTTTAGTTTTAGTCATTTTAGGTTATTTTTACATAATTAATAAATTTAAAGATAAAAACCATGTTACTGAGACTAAACAAATGGTGTATTTCGTAATTGGAATTTTGTTAGTTTACACCGCACAAGGCAGTCCAATCGATTTAATTGGTCATATAATTTTTAGTGCACATATGACTGAAATGGCAGTATTATACTTAGTTGCACCGATCTTTCTTATTAATGGTATTCCAGATTGGTTATGGAGAAACATACTTAAACCAAAATTCGTTAATTCGTTTTTTACTTTTGCTACAAAACCATTAATTGCTTTACTTATTTTTAATGTAGTATTTTCGATTTACCATTATCCATTAGTATTTGATACGGTAAAAACGAATAATGTCTATCATTTCTTATTTACAAATATATTATTTTTCATGGCAGTATTTATGTGGTTTCCTGTTATTAATAACTTACCTGAAAGACAAACACTTTCTGATATCCAAAAGATTGGTTATATGTTTGGAAATGGTATTTTATTAACACCAGCATGTGCACTTATTATTTTTGCAGGACATCCATTTTACGCGACTTATAATGATCCAGTGTTATGGAGTAAAGCGATGGAACTTTGCGTATCACCTGATTTATTAAAATCACTAAATATTTCAGGTCCAGAAGTATTTAACTTTATGTCAGCAAGGGAAGATCAGCAGGTTGGCGGAGTTATCATGAAAATTATCCAGGAAATAGTTTATGGATCTGTTATTGGTTATAATTTTTTCAAATGGGCTAAAAGAGAACAAAATGGAAATAAAATTGATCCAATCAGTAGTAATCCGTTATTGCTTAAAAAATCGTAGGGGTGGAAATTTTGAATTCGTTACCAATTTTACCAACAATAAGTACAAGCTTTATTGTAATTAGTGCCGTATTAGTTGCAATCGGCTGGTATCTTATTGCAAAAAGAAATATAGAGGGACATAAGAAAGTTATGTTCTTTGCTGGAGTCTTTGCACTCTCGTTTTTCATTGTATACGCAACGAGAACAATCTTTATCGGAAATACTTCTTTTGGGGGACCAAAAAGTTTAAAGCTGTATTATCATATATTTTTATTTTTCCATATATTCTTAGCTACAACTGGCGGAGTATTTGGTCTAGTATCAATTATCTCAGGATTTAAAAACAAATTAAAACTACACAAAAAAATTGGACCGATTACTAGTATTATTTGGTTTTTTACTGCAATTACAGGTGTAGTCGTTTATTGCTTATTATACGTTTTCTACAAAGGTGGAGACACTACTTCAGTTATTAAAGCTGTTTTAGGATTTTAAGTAAAAAATAAAAGAGTGAGTAAAAGAAGTTGTACTTCTTTTTACTCACTCTTTTTAATAATTATAGAATAATGAACTTGCTTACTAGAGAAATTTGCTCTTCAGCTTTTTTAAGTAATTCTTTACTTTTATCAACGATACTTTCAGGGAAGTTTTCGCCTTCTCCGTACTCTACACCGTGAGGATAATAGTATTTACCTAAAAGTGGAGTAAGTAATTGGATTTTCCCTTTACTTGACTCTACATGTCCTTCTACTGCGAAACCTTGAACGCGTAAGTAGTAGATTTCATTACGTTGTTCAAATTTATAATCGTAAGTTACTCTTTCGTAATCCCATTGACCAGCAAGGACAAAGCCTAATTCTTCCATGATTTCAGTTAATAAATTTACATTTAATACATGGTTTTCTAAATTTGTATTCTCGAATTTCATGTTATTACCCCCTAAATTACTTAGAAAAAATCCCTACTAATATAATATTATCTATGACAATAATTAGCAATGAAAAGCTGATAAATGTATTTTAACTAATTTATATATTTTTTTGAATAATTTGGCTACAATGGATATATAAACATAGAGTTAACAATTGGGAAGGGAAGATCTAAATGGAAAAGCTTATAAAACTTTTCTTTTTTACAATAAGTTTTATAACAGTTTTTATGTTCAGTCCACTTATTAAAGATTGGATCACCAATATTTCATCATTTAAACAATACCAGAAAGTAGAAGAAGTGAATATGCCGATGATCGAAAATGCAAGTACTGAAAAAGTTACATACTCCGTTTCTCAATATATTGGTACAAGTGAACAAGAAATTTTAAAAACCTTTGGTAAACCGTCAAGAAAGGTTCCTTCTCAATATGACTATGATTGGCTTGTTTATGATAAGGATGCTACTAAGTATACTCAGTTTGGTGTACTTAATGGCAAAGTTGTAACCATTTTTGTCGCTGGTAATAAAGTTGATATAACCCCATTTGTGATGGGGAGCCACTATGAAGAAACAATGGATAATGTAGCATTACATGATAAAGTCTCTTTTTCGATAGTAAGTAATCAATACACATTTAAATTATCGACAACCGATTTACACGAACGTCCACTTGTTTCATTAAATAATTGCTTTGCTCAACTTTATTTTGACCGTTTTACTGGAAGTTTATTAGGTGTTCGATATTTATCTCCAGAAACTTTAGTTAAGCAGAAACCGTACGAGCTAATTTATAGTGGGAATTTAATAAATGCAAAAAAATTAAATACATTGCAAGAAGCAATTGTTGATCGTGAAGAAGAGAAACAGATATTTAACTTAACGAATGTTTATCGTAAAAGAATGAATTTAAGTACTTTAAATTGGAATGCTAATGCTGCCAAAGTAGCTTTAGGACATAGTAAAGATATGGTTCAAAATAAATATTTTGATCACTATTCTAACTTATATGGTAGTCTAGCTGATCGTTTAAATGATGCAAATGTTCCATACAGAATTGCTGGCGAAAATATTTCAGCTAATTATGTAGATGGTATAGCATCTGTATATGGATGGATTAACAGTAAAGGCCATCGTGTAAATATGTATAAAAAAGAATACACCACCCTTGGAGTTGGAGCCTTTAATAAATATTACACCCAAAATTTTATAAAATAATAGCGAAATCAAGCAAAAGCGAAAGTTTGTGCTTGATTTTTTTATTTCCATACAAGCACAAAATTATTCGAAAGACATAATTTTGTAGTAAATGCTTTTAATTGGAGTGATATGAATGGGAAATGAAAATAATCGTCCATCTATCGAACAATTTAGGCAATTCGTTATGGAACACCCAAAACTTCGTGAGGAAGTAAAAACGGGTAAAAAAACATGGCAACAATATTTTGAAGATTGGTATTACAAAGGTGAAGACCATGAAATGTGGGATGAATATAGAAATGACAATAATACAAAGTCTCAAAAGAAAACTGCCAAAACGGAACAATCAGAAGAAGGATATGTTGGGAAAGTCATTTCTTTTGTTAAAAATTTAGATCCAGATCAAATTCAAGGCCATTTAACAAATGTAAACTCTACTTTAACGAATATTCAACAGCTTATATCACAATTTAAATCTCCAGCTGCTTCAACTAATCAAAGAGAAGAAAAGCCAGCATCACAACAATTTAATTTTAGACAGGATTGAGGAGATTTAAAGTGAGAAAAGATGTATTGGAATTTCTTCAGAGTGAAGAAGATTATTTGAAGTTTTTAAGACAACAACCAAAATGGTATCGTAAACTTTCTAGAAATCCTGAGCTTACTGATGAGTTTAGACTGGCATCCCTTGAGTTTTTTGGTAAAACTATTCCACAACGAGTTGATAAATTGTCAAATCAAGTTCAAATGGCATCGTTTATGATTGACATGTTTCATGTATTAAAGGATCAACAAAGTACTAGTAGTGAATCCTCTGATACCGAAACAAAGGAAGATTAAAAAAGGATAATAATTCAATCTGTCATAGCTTTTTGCTACAATGAAGAAAGCAAGTTTTAAAAAGGAGTAGTAGTTATGACAGAAATTTGTTTAGTAAGACATGGTCAAACTGATTGGAACTTTAACAATATAATTCAAGGAAGAGAAGATATTCCTTTAAATACGGTAGGTAAACAACAGGCGAATGATAGTGCATTGTTTTTAAGTGATCAAAAGTGGGATCGGGTTATTACAAGTCCTTTAGTTAGGGCGAAACAAACTGCACAGGCAATTGCAGAGTTTTCTAAAATTGATGTGATTATAGAGGATGAACGATTTCTAGAAAGAGAATTTGGTGAAGCTAGTGGAAAACCTATTTCCGATGTTCATGAAAACATTTATAATAATAATGTAGAAGGAATGGAAACAAATGAAGAATTAATTGATCGAGCTTTTAGTGCATTAAAAGATATTGCCCAAAATTATGAAGGTAAACGAATTGTAATTGTTGCACATTCTCATACGATTAAGGCAATTCTACATGCAATTGATCCTGAGAAAGTTAATTTTAGGACAAAATTAAATAATGCTTGTGCAAATTTTATTGAATTTAAAGATGGTAAATGGAAGATAAATGAATTTAATATTTCTGATCACATAAAAGCTTAGGACAAGTTCTTTTATTTAAGGAATTAAATGTGATATAGTTTATTCTTGGAGGTGTAAGGAAATGTATGCAACAATGGAAACCTTGCAACTTATAACAGTCTCAGAAGAACTTGCTTCAATGATCGCGCAATCAGATGTTGCAGATCAGTATCGAACTTCATATATTGCATTAAATAATGATAAAACTGCGCAAGAAATTATTAGCCGTTTTATGAAGACGAAGGATTTATATGAGGATGTTCAGCGATTTGGAAAATATCATCCAGATTATAAAGAAATTCGTAAAAAAATGAGTGAAGTTAAAAGAGAACTTCAATTAAACGATACAATCGCTGCTTTTAAGCAAGCGGAAGATCAGGTCCAATTACTTTTAGATGAGACTAGCTATTTAATTGCTCAAGCTGTTTCGCCTTCTGTAAAAGTTCCAGCGGGTAATCCTTTCTTCGTAAACACAGGTGGAGGATGTAGTACTGGTGGATGTGGTACAGGTGGAAAGTGTGGATGTAAAACGAGGTAATAAATCATATTGAAAGGCTCATTATTTAGTAATGAGTCTTTTTTTAAATAAAATTCATTTTCTGAACCTAGTACAGTTAGCGCAATTATTTCCGCAACAAAACATTTTTTTATTCGGAACGTAAAATCGATGTTTAAATACGAAACTATTATTATTTTCATTACGAATAAATTCAACTCGGTAAATTAGTTTAAACTGTTCAGTAATGGTTCTTGCGCAATCAATCAGTAGTTTTTTGAGCGCTTCTTCGGTCTGTTGAAGGTCTGTCTGAATATATAGGAAATTAGCACCACAAATTTGTTTGTTTGAAAATTGATTAATTTGTTTATAATTTGAAATACAGTTAAAAAATTGCTCCCAAACATCATCTAACATAATTTTCAATCCTTTCTAAAAACTATTTATGAAAGTTTCATTGCAAAAGAAATTTGGGATATGATATTCTATTTCTAACGGATTTTTAAAGGAGAAAGCTATGTTCGTGCAAAGACAAGGTATTATTATTTATTTACAATCAT
>NZ_NTZO01000572.1 GCF_002559405.1 Bacillus sp. AFS001701
TATTTGATGTTAATTCGTCTAGTATAAAATCAGCGACTTCATATTTAGCTTGAATTTCTTCGTTTGAATATTTTTTTGAATTAGTTTGTTCAATGTCAGTAATAAGTTCTTCTTTTATTTCCGGCGCTTGAACAGTTAAGATCTTGTGATTAATTAATTCACTTACTGATATTAAAGTAGGCTTAATTTCTGGCAAGTCTTGATTCATTTCCTGTTGATTATTTAAAATCGTCTTAATTTCTGAGACCATATGTGAAATTTTTTGATTATTAAACTCTAATTCATCAAATCCATCTATTTTTGATTGTAAATCATTCTTTTGATTTTTTAATTTTAGAATTGTTGATTCATTTTGTACCTTAAGTTCCTTTGAAAGTGTGTAAATAAATTCTGCAATACTTTTACGATATACCGCCTTAATTCCTTCACTTACTTCCTTCGTATACCGTAATAAATAGTTACCACCTGTATCGATCAAATGGGATGGCTTTGGACAAATTACATCTTCACTCAAATTAGGCTCTAAGATTTTATCAAAGTCACTGCTATCAATTTTATTATTTTCAATTTGTTTTACAGTTCGAATTGCTGCTTCTTTTACAAAATACTCAATTTGTTTATTTGTTAACTCTTGTACCTTGTGAATAAATTGACTTTTAGATTCATGTAAAGCATTTTCAAGTTTTTTTCTAGATTGAAATAATCCTTTATTTTGCAATGCCTTTTCAGATTCTAAATATTTTGATGCTAATTCTCTCATTTCAAATGGTGTAATGTTTGAATTAGTAAGAACTTGTTGTGTAGACTGCAAACAATTTTCCTCAAATGTAGAAACTGATGTTTCAATAACTTCAATTTCACTATTTAAATCATTATATTGCGATCTAATCTCATCTGCATTTTGATCGAGATCAATGTAATCGTTCTCAAGTTGTTGTATTTGTTCGTTCATTATTGTTAAAAAGCTTGCATAGTCATTTTCAATTTGTACTACATCTTGATGACTGTATAGATCATTTAAATAATTAATAAACTGGTTATATTCGTTATTATCTACAGATTTATCTCTTGTAGAAATATAAAAAACTTGTAAGTTGCCTAATCCTTGTTTTTTCAAGTTTCCAATTACACCATGTTTAAATTGTTCAAACGTCAATTCTGTTTCATCGTGTTTATCAATACATGTAATGACTAAACAAACTTTATTATTTTTTTCAACTAAATTATGAATAAAATCAATATTAGTTTTCGAATGAACATGTTGATAATCCATTAAATAAAAAATACTATCTGCTAGATGAATGACTGAATTAGTCGCCTCTAAATGATCCATATCTGTTGAATCAATTCCTGGAGTATCAATTAAAACAGATCCTGTTGGAATTTTAAATAGTTCTTGTGCCCACTCTAGCTCAATAATTGAACCACTATCAGAAGCTAATTTTTTTAGTTCATCTACTTGAATATCCTCTTGAATCTGATACATTTCACCATCTTTAAGAGTAATTAACATTTTACTTTCGCCATTTTTTAATTTTACAACGTTTGCACTTGTAGGAATTGGGCTTGTAGGTAGTTTTTCTACTTGTAAAAGATCATTTAATAAAGATGACTTACCAGCAGAAAAATGTCCACAAAATACGTAATAACTTTCCTTATTTTGTATTTTGTATGCTAATTTTTTTAATTGAAATAATTCCTTCGAATTTCCTTGTTCAGAAAGTAAATTGATCCCTGAAGAAACCTTATTCAGTAATTCCCCTCTGTTAATCTTAGTGTTTTGCAACGTGATTTCCCCATTTCATTTCATACTCAAATAATTTCCCTAGCATTATTTTATCCCCATATATATTAATTTGGAAGAAGAATGTATAGGCATATGCATATAAAATAAAAAAAACTAGGTAACATCACCTAGTTTTGAACTTGTTTAAGTACATATTTAGTTAATAAAAAGTATAAAAGAATTGTAGCTGACACAAATCCAAGAACCATTTGACGCACAACCTTTCGAAGTTGATAATGATTTTCATTCTACATTAATCATAATCAGTTATTTTCCATTTGTCAATAACTATTCGATTGATTGTAAAAGCGCTTTATTTTCTTCTCGGATTCTTACTTTTAATAAAAGTAAATTACAAACAGAAAAGATTACAGTTGTAATATACGCATGAAACATAATAGGTATTACTAGTAATTCAATTGTAACGATTATGTAATTTGGATGCTTCATATATTTATAAAGCCCACGTTTTACTAATTTTTCTTTAGGTAAAATAATGATTTTTGTATTCCATCTTTCCCCTAAAGTTGAAATAACCCAAACCCTTGCTAATTGTAATATGATAAATACAATTAGGAGAAAGGTAAAAAATCTAATTTCTATATAATGAATGAAATAATTCTCAATTAGAATTGAAATAAAAAACATGCTATGTAAGATGATAAAAAATTTATAGTGCTCTTGGCCAAATTCAAGTGCGCCCCGCATTTTTAATTTTTTTTCATTGTTCTTTGCTATACCTAGCTCAATCACTCTTTGTATGATGATGAATAAAAAAATAATCTTTAACATTAGCATTCTACCCACTTTAACAATGATAACTCTGAACTAAATCCTGGTCCTAAAGCACAAAGAAGACCGTACTCATTCGTTTTTCCTAACTTCATATACTCGCTTAACACGAATAATACAGTACAAGATGACATATTTCCATATGATTTTAAAATATTTAGGGAAATTCCGATTTTAGCTTCGGAAAGTTCTAATGAATCGATATAAGCGTCCAATACTTTTTTTCCACCAGGGTGAGCAATGAAATGATTTACATCCCTTATTGTTAGTTCATTTTCCGTTAAAAAATTTGAAACAACTGGTTGTAACCAATTTTTAACGATTGATGGTATATCCCTTGAAAAAATGACAAATAAACCATCATTCCGAACATCCCATCCCATTACGTCTAATGAATTTGGCATTAGAGTTGAATTTGTTTGTTCAATTGACGGTAAAGATTTATGGATCGTTCGATTTTTCAAATCACTCTCGTCGCCAATTACTAGAACCGCTGCTGCTCCATCAGCAAATAATGAAGTTCCTATTATATTACTTTTGGAAAGATCTTCTTTTTGAAATGTTAAACTACATAATTCAACTGCAACTAGTAAAATATTTGCCTTTGGATGGGCTTTACAATAATCAAATGCTCTAGAAATACCACTAGCACCACCGGCACACCCTAAGCCCCATATGGGAATTCTTTTAATCGAAGAATGAAATGGCAGGATATTTGCGATATGAGCATCAATTGTAGGGGTTGAAATACCAGTTGAAGAGACAAATATAATTCCATCAATTTTTTCATATTGAATTTCCGAAGATAGAAATTCATTACTAGTCAAACAATTTTTAATAGCTTCTATTGATAATTCAATTGAGATTTCAGTGTAAGCCTGATTTTTTTGCTCAAAGCTATGCTCTTCGCTATACCAAGAAAGCTCCTTACAAATATATCGACTTTGAATCTCACCATTTTGAAATACAGATAATAAGCGATCAATTGAAGGGTATCTTTTCAAAAAAAGCTCTCGTATAAAAGGTACTATATTTTCCTGATCGATTTTATATTTAGGTACAGCTTTCCCAACAGATAAAATTAAAGGCATAATTTCCCACTCCTTATAGTCATTACCTTTTGTATTAGATTGGAAAATTATTCTTTAATTTATGAAAAATCCTAGAGTGGAAATAAGATTATATTTTAGGCTCGAATTTTAAACAAAAAAAAGACAATTCACTATTCATTCATGGACCATGAACAAATAATAAGAATTGTCTAAGCGTTTCAAAGGAGTTTTCTTTCTGTTGTGCAGTTTTAGTATATCTCATTTTACTTGAATCTACATTCGCAATTATTTCCATTATACTGCTTCTAAAATAAACCCCACAACATTTCTAATTCACAATTTATGATTTATTTACTTCTTCCAACTCATACAATTTTGTATATTTTGATTCTAAATAATCAACAAAATATTTCACATTTAATTCTTCACCAGTAACATCCTTCAAAATTTGTTGCGGTTCCTTCATTGCACCATATTGATGAATATTCACTTTTAACCAATCAAGAATTGTTTGAAAATCATTCGTTTCAACTAATTCACTAAAATTTGGTAATTCTTTGTCCATTGTTGCTTTTATTTGAGCAGCATACATTGCTCCTAATGCATAAGTTGGAAAGTATCCAAAATGCCCCATTGACCAATGTACGTCCTGTAAAACACCTACTCTGTCAGTTTCAGGAATTATTCCTAAATACTCCTCCATTTTTTGGTTCCAAATTGAAGGAAGCTCTGAAACTTGAATTTTTCCATCTAACAAATCCTTTTCAATTTCATAACGAATCATGACATGTAAAGGATAAGTTAATTCATCAGCTTCAATACGAATAAATGAAGGCTTACTATTATTTATCACTTGATAAAATTCATCTAGAGAAACATTTTCTAGCACTCCATTAAGTTGCTCTTTTAACTTTGGATAATTTGATTTCCAGAATTCATAGCTTTGTCCAATTATCTTCTCATATAAAAGTGACTGAGATTCATGAATTCCTAATGACGCTCCTTGAGCAATCGGTAAACCTTCCAAATCTTTGGAAATGTTTTGCTCATATAGTGCATGACCACATTCATGAATTGTACTAAATATGGCTTTTTCAAAATTATTTTCATGATATTTCGTTGTTACTCGAACATCACCTAAATTAAGAGAAGTAGCAAAAGGATGTGGAGTTGGATCTAATCTTCCGGCATCAAAATTATAACCAAGAGATGCTAAAAGTTGTTCACATATTTCTTTTTGTTTTTGCGTCGAAACGAATGCTTTCATCTCTACTTTTTCAAAATTTTTCCCGCTAGTCGAGACAGCTTTAACAATCGGTACTAATTTATTTCTTACTTCTGAAAATACTTCGTCTAGTTTATTTACAGTCATTCCAGGTTCATATTGATCTAAATATGTATCGTATTTACAGTCTTTATATCCTAAATATTCAACGAATTTACGTTTATACTCAATTATTTCAGTTAAATAAGGTTCAAATTTAGCAAAATTATTTTCATCTTTTGCTTCTGACCAAACACTCTCAGAAATTGCTTGGCATTTAACAAAGGCTTCAAACTCATCAACTGGTATTTTCGTATTTCGATCGTATTGCTTTCTTAAATATTTTACTGTTTTTTCAACTTCTAATGAACATTTACCTGCACTAATGGCTTCTTCCATTGTTATTAAATAATGAGCCATATCTTTTGAAATACTCATTTTAAAGACATCAGCTGATAATTGACTAATTACATTTGAACGCTGACTTACAGCATTTTTAGGTGCACCTGTTCGAAGATCCCAATATAAAACACTAATTGCTTCTTCAATGTTTAACATTTTTCTTACATAATCTAAAAACGAAGCCTCATAATCTTTTAAGCTCATCAAAACACCCACCTTTTAAAACCAAATTTTTGAGTCAGCTAAATGGTAACATAAAAAATATATGGATAAATAAGAAATATCTTATTTTTCAAATAATATTTCTCGACAAAATGAATATTGTTTAATCACTTCGTTAATACTACTCAAGTCTTTTTTAGATTAACACAAATTTATATTTTGAATATTCCTTGACAGGAATATTCCTCGTGAGGTATATTCAATTTATGAATTCGACTTTAATTGCTCTTGCAGAGCCGAACCGGTTACAGATTGTCGAACTCTTACGTGACGGTCCTCTATCAGTCGGTGAAATAGCTGAAAGCTTAGGACTTAAACAACCACAGGTTTCAAAGCATCTTCGCGTTCTAAGTGAAGCTGGGCTTGTCGAAGTTCAACCAATCGCCAATAAAAGAATTTATAAACTAAGACCCCAGCCGCTAAAAGAAATGGATTCGTGGATTAAGTCATTCCGACACGTCTGGGAACAGAGATTCGATCAATTGGACGATTATTTAAATAAATTACAAGGCAAATAATCTTAGCTTATTCAGTGCACACAATTTAATTAGTACTAACCTTTATTGAAAGGAGAAGGACCTAGTTTTCAAGGATGAAACAATGTCTAATTTAGTAAATAATAAAATAAATGGAGGGATTAAAAATGAGTAAAAATACGTTTAATGTAGATGAAAAAGGATTAGTTTTAACAAGGGTTGTTGATGCGCCTCGTGAATTAGTATTCAAGGTTTGGTCAAAAGCAGAACATCTAAAAAACTGGTGGGGTCCAAAAGGCTTTACAATGGATGTAGCAACGTTAGAATTTAAACCAGGAGGTAAATTTCACTATAAAATGGAATCACCAGATGGATTCATAATGTGGGGATTATTTGTTTTTGGTGAAATTATTGAACCTGAGAAAATTGTATTTGTTAATTCATTCTCTGATCAAGAAGGTAATATGGTTCGCGCTCCATTCTTTGAAGTTTGGCCATTGGAAATTCAAAATACTTTAACTCTAGAAGAAAACGATGGTAAAACAACTATTACTTTAAAAGGCTTTCCAATCAATGCTACTGATGAAGAAGTTGAAGCGTTTATTGCAAATAAAGATTCTATGCAACAAGGCTTTACTGGTACATTTGACCAACTAGATGAATATTTAGCTAAAACATCATTATAAGATAAAAATAAAAATACCCTTTAAAGCTTGAAAATAGCTTTAGAGGGTATTTTTTAGTGCTATTAATAATAAACGACCTTCGTTTTAGCGATTAAATCATGCAATGTTTTCCGATCTTTTCGGAAGATAAAAAATAGATCAACTAGATACAAAATTCCGATTGCCTCTATAAATATTGGCAAATTTAGCTGACAACCAAAAGCAAATATCGAACGTATTGTCATTGTTTTGAAATTAACTAAGTCATCTGTATCCCTTACAACCATAATACTTAATAATCTTTTTCCTATTGTTTGTCCGTTCCAAATATAAGTAGGTACAATGACATAAAATAGGAAAATAAATAATAGCGACCAAATTGAATATAAAAACAGTTGCTTACTACTAAACATAAATAAATCTAAAATGTCTTTACTTTCTAATCCAAGTATTAGTAACCCCAGTTTAGAAAATAAAAGATTTAATGAGCCATCGATCCATGCTGCAAACAATCTTCTAATACGACTTGCCAGTTCGAAATCCATCTAGAACCTCATTCCACATTTTTATAAAAAAATGGATATTAATCGATATACTCTATTATACTTAGGGAATTTTGTTTTTGATTAGTGATTTTCAACTATTTGTATTAATTTTTTTAAACAAGCTACATAATAAGCATTTTTAACTACAAATCGTATGATATTTGAAATCTTATTAAGATTAAAATTGTACTATGAATAATTGAGGTAATTTTTTGTATATAGTTCAATCGGTAAAACTTATTTAAAAAAAATAAATTCATTTAGCAAGTTGTAATCTAATTCTTTTTACTACGAAAAAAAAATAAGACCACAAAAAATATATTGTGGTCTATGTACTATTTTATCATATTGGTTTAATATTAATTTTTGATTGTTTTACTGCAACCGTTTTCAATAATTTCTGTAGTTCTCTTAAATCAGTGTCCAACTGATGACGAATCTTTACTACTTCTTGATGATTGTCATTATTTTGATTTTGAGCTTCTTGCAACTTGATTCGTTTTTCTTCAATATTTCGTTCTAAAGATCTGGCTGTCCTAAAAAACATTCAAATTACCTCCTTTTCAAAAAAAGTATGAACACGCTTTCATTTTTA
>NZ_NTZO01000573.1 GCF_002559405.1 Bacillus sp. AFS001701
CACAATAAAGTTGAGAAATTCTAAAAAATTACAATAAAGTTAAGAAATAATCATAAAGTGCTAAAACAAAGAAGATCTGGTACATTGCCGGGTCTTTTTTGTCTTCATATGATATTTTCTGTAATTAATCTAAATTTATTCATCGAAGAAGGAAGGTGGAGGGAGAAAACTCTTTCAAGTTGGACAGAACAATTATATACTTTTCAAGTAGAAGATCGATGACAACCTCAGATTGTCTAGAAAGGGTGTGAATGATGAAGACTGCTTTTAAAATGGTCCTTATCTGCTTATTGTTTTTTTCAACTAATAACTTAACTTTTTTCATTCCAACGGTTAAAGCGGCGAATGAACCGTCAAGAATGCTTGGCAAATTATCTACGTTTGGTGATAATGGTTCTGATACTTTCAACTCCGTCACTGTAACGGGTGATGATCATGTGGCGGTAGGTTATTCGGACTCAACAGAAGGGGAATTATTGGGTCTTAATAAAGGTTACCGAGATGCCATCATCGTGAAATATGGTCCGAATGGGAACATCAAGTGGACGAAAACATTTGGCGGTAGTAATGGTGATGCATTCAATGGTGTCACAACATCGGGAGATAGTTCGGTAGCGGTTGGCTATTCCACTTCGCATGATGGTGATTTAGAACTACAAGATGGATATCATAACGCAATCATCGTGAAATATGACCGCGACGGGAATGTAGAGTGGAAAAAAGAAATAGAAGGGGATAATAATGTATTTTCTTTCAACTCTGTCACGACAACAAGTGATGGTTATGTAGCGGTAGGTGAATCAAATAATGATGCAGTGATCGTGAAATTTGATACAAGTGGGAACCAAATTTGGCTAAAAAAATTTGGTGGTAGTCAATCTGATACTTACCGCTCTGTTATCGCAACAAACGATAGCTATGTCGTGGTAGGTGAAACAAGATCAGAAGATGGTGATGTAATTGGTCTTACCAAAGGCGGTCAAAATGCGTTCATTGTGGAATACGACTTGAACGGGAACGTCGTATGGAAAAAAGCATATGATAGTCGGTATTCTTCTGCTTACAATGCCATAACAGCAACAGATGATGGTGTTATCGTAGCAGGAATGGTTTGGAATGATGCGTTGATCGTGAAATATGATATGGCCGGAAACGTTGTGTGGAAAAAAACATTCGGTGGAAGTGGAGTGGATGGTTTTAACGCCGTCACAACATCAACTGATGGCTTTCTAGCAGTAGGCGCTTCTTTCTCAAATGACCTAGATTTAGATCATCTGAACCATGAAGGAGAAGATGCATTGATGGTCCAATATGATCGTGATGGGAATGTAGTGTGGAAAAAAACCATCGGTGGCACGACTTATGATGTGTTCAATGACGTAACAGCAAATGAACAAGGAGTTCTAGCGGTCGGTTCTGCTTCTTATAAAGATTATGCCATCATACTCGACCTTCGCCCGTTGAATCAAATCCAACAAATAACACTCGATTACAGTGCGAGTTTCCGATTTGTCACCATCAATCCGGCAGATGCAAGTGAAACCTTTAATTGGACCAGTTCGGATACCTCGATCATCCCACTTTATTATGGTGGGGTAGTAGGTGTGACAGATAATGGTTCCGCGGTATTAGAAGGAACATCCACAAAAAATAATGAAGATAAGATTAGAATTCCGATACAAGTGAATGAGTATGTAAAAGTGACGATTTCTCCGGAGGAAACACTATATTTGACAACCGGAACAAGTTCGAAGCTAACAACACTCGTTACGCCAGTTGACGCTACCAATCAGCATATCAACTGGACGTCTAGCGACCCTTCAATTGCAACCGTCGATTCAAATGGGAATGTAACAGCTATTCGTAGAGGGAAGGTTGCGGTGACAGCAACATCAGAAGTTGGTGGGTACAAAGCAAAAGTACTCGTTATCGTATCTCTTCCGTATCACAAAGTGAGTTTCAATAGCAATGGGGGTACGTTCGTTTCAGACAGGTATTATGAAGAAGGGAGTCTCATTGACCGACTAGAGATACCGCTGCCGACGAAGGCCGGATATGTATTTGGTGGATGGTATAAGGATGAAAACCTTACAAATCCATGGTACGAAACGAGTGACCGAGTTGAATCAGATACGACACTATATGCGAAGTGGAACATTCGATCGTACAGAGTGGATTTTTATCCTACCAACGGAAGTCAAACGAATACAATCTTTGTTTACGAAAACAAACTTATACCGGAACCAACAACACCAAAACGAACAGGCTATACATTTGGTGGGTGGTACAAAGAGGACGGGAAAACACAGTGGCATTTTTCAACTGATAAAATCACGACCGGTACCATGTTGTTTGCGAAATGGACGTTGAATTCATATACAGTAAATTTTAACAGCATGGGTGGAAGTGCTGTGAGTGCAATAACAGCAAACCACAATACCACTGTCACAACACCACTAGCACCAAAACGAACAGGCTATACTTTTGTGGGGTGGACCAAAGATTCGAGTGGAAAAACGCCTTGGATTTTCGTAAGTGACAAAGTGACATCGAACACAACATTGTATGCAAAATGGCGTATTAATCAATACACGGTGAATTTTAATAGTAATGGTGGAAGTAAAGTTAGCGCGAAAACAACGAATTACAATACCACTGTCACAGCGCCAACCGTACCCAAACGAACAGGATATACATTTGGTGGTTGGTACAAAGAGTCAAGCTTAAAAACACCGTGGCGTTTTTCAAGTGATAAAGTCACGAAAAATACAACGCTTTATGCGAAATGGACTGTCACCCCACCAGCTACACCAAAAAGCATCACAGTGACCAAATCCAGTTTAACCAGTCTCAAAATCACTTGGAGTAAGGCGTCAGGTGCTTCAGGATACGAACTCTATCGAGCAACCAAAAGTAGTGGCTCCTATACGCTAATTAAATCAACAACATCTGTTCAAGTGACGAACTCGAATTTAAAAAGAGGGTCTACGTATTACTACAAGGTGAGGGCTTACAAATTAGTGGGAACGAAAAAAGTATATAGTGGGTGGTCAGTCATCCGCTCTGCGAAACTGTAAGTATCACCGAAAGTTGTCATTTCAAAAAAGGGAAAAGTTTTGTTTTGGATAATAAATATAATAATAAAATGACAGTTTTATTGAAATGTTACAAATCAAAAAGGAAACAAAAGCTACACTGAAGAGCCTATGCACAATACAAATATGTATTGGATATAGGCTTTTTAAATTTTATCGAATTAGTAACTGATAAAATTTCAGAATAATCAGATTTAATTTTTCTCAACTTTATTG
>NZ_NTZO01000574.1 GCF_002559405.1 Bacillus sp. AFS001701
TTAGTTTTTTCAATATAAGCAGCACAACCTGAAGGATCTTCATGAGAATGAGTTATCATTACTTGATCAAAATCTGCTTGGTCAATAAAAGATTCGAAATATCTATGTAAGGACTGCGATCCCGTATCAATTAATACACCATCCACTAAATAACTGTAAACATTTAATGAAACACTTAGAAATTTAACTTCTCCATTCAAGTAGGAAACGCCATTTTTCTCTCCCAAGTATGATTTTTTCTTTAAAAACATCACCTTTCATCTCCTTAGTATTAAACTAAAATTCACCACAAACACCCGGTTTCTTTTCTTCTGGTGTGTCAACGAGAAGGTGGCGCACAGATTTCAGTTGTTGATACTAAAGTATACAGGTATTAAGTTTCCATTTTTAACTTCATTCATTAATTGTTTTGATGTTGAAGGAACATTTTGTTTTTTCTCCACTTTCTTTGAGTCGCTATTAGCATTTTCTTTACTAGCTATTTCTACAATTTTGTCCTTTGATACTTTCTCGTTTTTATTTGTTTCTTTTCCACTAGTTTCTATAACTTTTTCGGACTTACTTTTCTCTGAAGTTTGTTCTGTTTTTTGTACTGGAGAATTAATTATAAAGATCATTGTTAATATTAATACAGCACACAATCCAGATAATTTCTTCCATAACTTATTTTTTTTAACAAAAAAGAATAGTGCCGAAACCAATAAATAATAGAAAAGCATTAAGCATGTAAAACCAAGTGCATTCATCCACTCTCTAAATAACATCAAAGAAATTGATAGCACAAGTCCACCACCTATTGCTGTAATAGGCCCATATAGACTAGAACCTATTTTTTTCCTTTTAGTAAAATAGTAGATACCAACAATACTGATTATTAATCCAATCACGCCTAGTTTCTCCCTTTAATTTCTATTTTGAAAGGTTCTTAACACTAAAAAGCATTCAATTTTATAATTGTGAACCTGAATTAAACTATTATTTAATATTTTGAGGAAACCTAATGGCATTTTTTCATTCTATTTTTGTACTACAGTAACAGTTTGTGGGGTTGTAGTTACTTTAAAACCTTGTTTATTTACAACTTCTGCTGATACAAAATACGTACCATTTGGAACATCTGACTCAGGCGTCCAGTTCAAATGGATTTCGTTTTCATTTTCAACTACAAAAGAATCAATTACTTTTCCATTTATGTCTTTTATATTGATTGTCCAATTTACATTGTTATTAGCAAATGCATTGATTCCAGCAGATATACTTGCACTAATATTTTCATTTGGCCATACACTAAAGTAGCTAACTAGCATTTCCTCATTAATATATGAAGGGTCTCCCCACACTGAATATCCATGATTATATGCATAATCAGAGCCCAGTACGACGACGCTTTTTGGTTCTTCATTCACAAGGACTGATGTCTGTCCAATCTGTAATGGCTTATATTTACCGTTATACCAAATAATTCCAACTTTAAATCCACTACCATTTTCATTGTCTACTGCTTTGAAAGAGATTTCATATTGTCCATCTTTCGGTTGTACTTTAATATCCGAAACGACTGGAGCAACAGAATCTACTTGAATAGGCAGTTTTACAACTTGTGGTTTAGCATTCTTATAATCTAGAGTTGTTTTTATTACATAGTTATAATTACCATCTTTGA
The DNA here is from genome assembly GCF_002559405.1 of Bacillus sp. AFS001701. GTDB lineage: Bacteria > Bacillota > Bacilli > Bacillales > Bacillaceae_G > Gottfriedia. The sequence continues at coordinate 1,664 of NZ_NTZO01000574.1, forward strand.
CTACCTGGTCATTTTGGTCTTTTACATCCCACAAATAACCACCATTTAAATAGTTACCATAAGACATAATATTTTTACGGAATTTCCATGGCTTTCCTGTATATTCACTAAAGTCACCAAGATATTGAATCATTTCACCATTTTCATTCTCAACATACATTTCAGTCTTTTGTAAGTTTCTTAGTGTCGTAAAAGTTGAGAAAACATTTTTAAAGACTGCATTCGGAGAAATAACCATTCGACTTTTGTTAAATGTTCCTATTTTCGGATCATAACCTAGTGGGAATGTACCTTCTGAACCTGGTTCATCATTCCAAAGAGTTGTGTAACCCAAGTAAGCATCTTTATCCCATGCCACAGGGTCAATATTATGTGGTTGATCCCATTTTCCGTAGTAGCCCATATATGGTACAGAAATTGGAACAGCTAAATCTGCGTTTTGACCTGTTGGAACTAGTCGTACATATCCCTCAACAAAAATCCCTTTCTTTAATTTAGAAGGTAATTCAATTTGAATATCGAGATTCTTGTTTTGTCCTGTCTTAATTTTTAATATCTTTCCTTGTGAATTAGATACTTTTTCTCCATTCACAGAAGCTATGGCCCCTTGTATTCGCTCATTTTTTAATGTTAAATACTCTTTTGAATCCAATGTACCATCATTGTCTAAGTCAAATTCTTTCGTTTCTTTGCCGTCTGTTAGGACATCTACATAAACTCTGTATTCAAATTCTTCTTTATCTTTATTGTTTTGAAGTGCATCTAAATTCAATTTAAATTGGACATTATTGCTATTAATCTCTTTTAATGCAACTGATCCTGCTTGTTCTAGAGGAGTTTTTTCTCTTGTCACCAGTACAGGTGTTTTAATTGCATTTTGTATTTGCATCAAACCAGACCCTTGAATTCGTGGTGAGTAAGGAACTTCAGAATTTGTCCGTGGATCTTGTACAATTTTAGACGTGTTCATTAAAGCAATTTTAGCTTTTAAAGCTGTTTTCTTTGAATGAGCTAAACCTTTTTCATATAAGGATTGTAATAAAAGTGCAGATCCACCTGCTACATGTGGAGTTGCCATTGATGTTCCACTCATAACCTCATACTCATTGCCTGGAACAGTTGAATAAATATTACCGCCTGGTGCTGATAACTCAGGTTTAAAGTCTAATGTATGTGGAGTTCCGTAAGATGAGAAATATGACATTGTATCTTTACTTGGATTATCAATATAAATTCCTTTTGATAATTTCATTTTAACGATATAACCGCTTGTTAACTTAGAAATTAACGTATTACCGATTGCTTTGCCTGTTGTTGCCGCTGGTGTATAATATGGACTAAAGTAGACAAATTGATAGTCAACATCTGTATTCGATGGTACTAAAATAACTGCTTTAGCACCCTTTCTACTTGCTTCGTATTGAATATGACTGTATGAGCCATAAATTTGGTCTGGTTTTGCAATTACAATTTTATTTGTAACATCTTTATTTTTAAAATCTTCAGTTCTACCTTCACCTACATAAATCATCTCGTAACTTTCAAATGGAGATAAAACTTTAGAAAACTTAAAGTTAAACTGGGTTTGATCTTGATATGGAAGCTGAATTCCATTTTCTTCTTCAAGGGTGTTCATATGTATTTTCGAATTTTCATATGAAGCAACTGAAATTGCATATGGACTTACACCTGGTTCACTCACTGTACCAATATCTGGATTTTCGGCATAGGGTTGTAAAGAAGATTGTATTAGATCATTTTTAGTGCTGTAAGCAGCGTTCCCACCAGCAACTACTACAAGTGTGCCATGTTCTGTTGCTACGTGAATTGCCTTCTGAATCGGATCGTTGTCCTCACCAACAAATCCAGCATCAGTTCCTAAACTCATGTTAATAACATCTGCTCCCATTGTTACTGCGTGCTCAATACCAGCGATAATGTCATCCTCATAAGCTCCTTCGCCATTATCAGAAAACACTTTTTCAGCTAAAAGTTGCACTCCCGGCGCAATTCCTTGTACGCCATCATTTGATTCGTCACCATTTGCTCCTACTGTACCTGCTACATGTGTACCGTGAGGGCTTCCATATTGACCATGAGGTATTACATCAGTATCATCATCCGCCCAATCATAACCAGTAGGTACTTTGTCACTGTACCATTTCTCATTTACTTCAGTTTCAGCGAACTTATTTTGGATATTTGATTCTGTCCATTTTTCCTTTTTTTTACCTTTTTCAGTAAGTGTCATATCTTTATGAGTATAATCAATTCCAGAATCTATAACCGCAACTAGTAACCCTTCACCTTTATAACCATATTGCTGCCATACATATTGAGCTTGTACCAATTCTTTGCTTGCACCCATTGATGGTTCAAAAGTTTTTGCAATATGTACATTATCAACCCCAGGCGTGTTTTGTATTTCTTTAACATTACGAAATTCTGTTTCAACACTAAACCCATTAAAGCCTTCAAAGAAACGATTTTTTACCTTGGAAACTGATCTTTGCCTTGAAATTTTTGCTAAAACGTCATCTTGTTTTTGCTTTTGTTGCTTCTTTTTTTCTTTAGGAGAAATATCAATAGATTCTGGTTGTTCTACTTCAACTATTACTCGTACCTGTTCATTTGGGTTATAAGCTTTAACAATACCATTTTCACTTAAATCCTTATAACCTAGTTCATCTACTTGATCTTCATTTAAATGCTTCTCTTCATCTAAGAAAATTTTTTGACCTTTCTTTACAATGTCCTCAATACTTGGAGATGGAATCGTGTTACTTTCTGTTTCTTCTGCAAAACCCGTTGATGTTAACAACAATGCTGCTAAAGTTGCTGTAGTAATTACTTTGTAAGGAAAACCTTTTTTCTTCCTCATCATCCACTTTCCTCCTCTTAACTCATCTTGATATTTGACCTAAAACAAGTGCGTCTTTAGAAATATTTTTTCAACGTTTAAAACAGCAGTTCCAAGATTGAATTGTACATATGTAGACCCTGCTTACACTGCAGTAAACACTCACAGTAACTGTTACAACTTTCTCTTATAGTGAAGTGAATTTTTCTTCTGCTGTAACATCAGCTTTGGAACTATCTTTATCCTGTGTTTCACCTTTTAAATTGTAGTAACTTTTGAGAATAGGAGAGCGAGACTGGTGATACACTTGGGTGGGTTCTTAGTTGCATTTAGTGACTTTTTAATTGAGGCAAAAACCAAACTACTAAATAGAAGAAATGAATAATGAAGTAATTCGTTTTGTCATCTTTGTACTCATTTGTTAACCTCCATATTTTTTTATATTGATCAATTTGTAAATACTGGCTGATAATATCAAAAGAAAGAATCATTAACTTGGTATTTGCTGCTGTTTTGTTTCTATTTTTCAGATAATCTAATGTTTTCTTATGCATCACCACTAACATGAATTGATTTTAGGATAGTGGAATTAAACCATTAGTTAAAATATAAAATTTAGACTATTCAAAACATTAAGGTTATTATATGGTGATATTTTTTTTTTGGAAATGACATTCTCGTTAT
>NZ_NTZO01000085.1 GCF_002559405.1 Bacillus sp. AFS001701
TTATCCATATTCATATTTACTAGATTAATTGCTATTTTAATTTTAGATAAGATACATATTTTAAAAATGAAATTTTTTAAAACTACTATTTCTAGGTAAATCTAACAACAAAAAAACTTTTTAAATGTTTAAACTAATAAATTATTGACCATCCTTCAATTATACGGCTCCTTTTGTATGTAGCTCTACAATTGGCTTGGGTAGGATTTTTATCCCGCTTATTAGTTCCAATTGCAACCTACGATAAGCAAAATGGAGCCGTTTTTTGTTTACTTTGCTGGTTGAGGGCAGGATCATTAAAGTTTAATCGGATTCATTATCGGTTGATGGTGGATTCGTTGTGGTAATTGATTTTGAATTGCTGCTAAATGTGAAAGTGTAAAGAAGAAGAATGAGGATTAGTATACATGCTACAATATCTTGAATGAAAAAACTCGTTTTATGATTTGCCCAAAGTGTTTTGCTTGAGCTCATTTTTTGTTTCGATTCATGAATGTATCGTTTTACTTCTGGATGGTTCGGATAGATTTGTTGGACTGCTTCGAATTTTGAAAGTGCGTCTTTGTAATAGCCAGCCCAGTAGAAAGTTAACCCTTCTTTGAACAATTTATCTGTTTGGCTTTTTATGTCAAGTACGTCCGCTTTATTGACAACTTTTTTCAACGTGTTCACAGGTACCGCAAAATGAAATCCTTGCACTTCTTGATCATTTACCGTATCTCCACGGAAGGTGAGTAAGCCAATCAATTGTCCTTTGTTGTTGATAATGGGGCCCCCACTATTCCCATGGGTAGATGCTGCATTGATTTGAAGGATCGGGCTACCTGCTAATGTAGTTTTTGAGATCGCTGAGATTTGTCCTTTATTCATAGTGGGGATAACATAACTATGAATGGATAGTAATTCAGAATCTGCCGCAGCTGGGTAACCAATCACCCAAATATTGTCTTGATCTTGAATGGAGTCACTGTTTCCAAGTGGAATCGTAGGATAGTTTGAGCCATCAATTTTTAAAAGGGCCATATCTTTTCCATGATCGGTAGGTTGTTGATACCTTTTGACGACTGCGCTTATAGGATCATCTACAGTCGGTAAGTACACGTCGACGCCTTTTTGGAAGATTTCGTAACTAGTATACTGTTTCAAGTACGCATCTGTATATTTGTGCGTCCAATTATTTTCCGTTGCAACATCATCCACAAGAATTGAAAATGCCTCAGAAACAATATCATGATCGGACAATTGATGAGAATAAATGAGAACATGAGCGTTTGTTACAATATAGCCGTCCGAATTAATGATAGCGCCAGATCCAAAACTGTCCAGTTCAGTTTTATAATCCCATTTCTTCATCACACTCGTTACGCGTTTATCATCTAAAGTAATCGTCCACTTCACAATCACATAATCAACAATTCGAACTACCGCTGGCTTTGTCGTTTCAGCTAATTGCTGAGGTTTGAGTATGTAAGGGGCAGATGGTTTCGTTGAAGTGAGCACAAACGATGTAGCGATCAAAATCGCCAATACAATACAAAATGGAATGGTCACCAATGCCTTTTTTTTCATTCCAAACATCCTTTCATTTGTTTTGCTTACGAACATCTCCCAATAGGAAGTACATACACTAAAGCAAAAAAATGACATTACACCCTTACTCATCCTTGCACTATAAAATAAATCATTTTTTCCCATTGGGTTTATGACACAAATAAACTAAATTAGTTATTTTATTTTCCTTACTTTAATGCAAAATAAAAAGCCGCATTTATGCAGCTTATACTCTTCTACTATTGTATGGTAAATAATTTTAAAAAAGATTTAATTATTGAAAATTTATTCGCTGATCAATCATAACTTCTTCCTTTGTAAAAATACAGTAATTCAAATGTTATTTTTACAAAATAAAGGGATCGTTAATATATCTACATTTATTAACCATTTTTTCGATTGCTGATTTAGGATCGTAAAACTCAGATCCAATTTTTATATGAGGAAGTTCACTAGAATAACCACAGTCTCCATCATCTAACTCTGTTAGTTCAAAATAGGTACATATTAGCCTTTTTTAATAAACCAAAGGTCTAAGGTTTAAAAATATTATTCTTCCTATTCACATAACGGCAAAACAGTAGAATTTTTGATTTCTCTTAAAGCTAAGCTTGTTTGAATTCTTGTAATTCCGAGTTGATTTAACTTCCGAATAAAGTTCTCCAATTCCTTTCGTTCTCTGTTCGCAACTTTTAATAGATAGTCATACTCTCCTGTTAATAAGTGGCACTCTAAAACTTGAGGCATGGATTTTAATTGTTTCTCTAACACCTCTAATTTATCGGCTTGATGGATATTTGTATTGATAAAAATAAAACAAAGTAAGTCAAAACCTAGCTTTTCTTGATTTAAGATTGCAACTTGCCGATCGATGTATCCTTCATTTTCCAATCGTTTGACTCTCGCATGTGTAGCAGGTGGTGACAAATTCACATGTCGCGCTAGTTCCGTATTACTTATTTGGCTTTCCTTTTGTAGCTTATCTAAAATTTTAAGATCTACTTCATCTAACACTTTATTTCCTTGATATTCCACTATTATCTACTCCCTTTCAATTATTCGGAAAATGGTTTGGATTCAACATTTAAAGTGAATTATATTTTCCAAAATGATGTATTAACTTAAAATTATTTTGTATTTATACCATTATACAAAATAATCTACGGTAAAATAAACATTTATGTTAAACTATTTAAAAAATAGTAAGAAATCACTGTGTAAAGTCTTTTTTAAACCTTAAGAACAGTGAAATAGGGGGTTTAGATATGCCAATCTTATATATACTGTTGTTATTATTAACAAGTTTGTTATGGGGAGGAAATTTTGTCGTTGGAAAATCCCTTGTCGGTCATGCTTCGCCAATGACCTTAACGACTTTAAGATGGGGAATTGCTATTATCGTATTATTACCAATAGTATGGTGGAAAGAAAAAAAGATTTTACCTCCACGTAAAGCTATTCTTCCATTAATCATGATGGGAGTAACAGGTGTTGTTCTTTTTAATCTTTTTCAATTTATGGCATTAGAAAAGACATCTGCAACGAATGTTGGGTTAATTTCGACCTTAAATACAATTTCAATTGCTCTATTTTCTTCTTTATTTTTAAAAGAAAGACTGAACTTTTTACAACTATTTTCGATGATTATTTCGTTCTTTGGAGTTATTCTTGTGCTTTCAAAAGGAGATATGAATCTACTATTCTCAATGAAATTGAATTTAGGTGATTTATGGATGGTCATTGCCGTATGCATATGGGGAATCTATTCGGTTTGTAGTAGATGGGCAACAAGGCATATATCACCTATGATGTCTACACTATACTCAGGGATATTTGGACTCGTTGTAATCATCCCTTTTAATCTCACAGATTTTACGCTTGTAAAAATGAATGGATCATTTATTTTCTCAATTTTATATACTGGGATTATTTCAACTGTCTTATGTATGCTCTTTTGGAATATTGGTGTCCAAAAAATTGGAGCAACTTCAGCTGGTATTTTCCTAAACTTCAATCCAATTTTCACAGCCATTTTAGCGTTTTTCTTATTAAATGAAAAAATTTCATGGATTCAAGGACTTGGAAGCATAATCGTTATACTAGGTAGTTTCTTGTTTACTTACTTTAAAACAAATGAAATGTCTAAAGACAAACGTTTTGTAAAGAAAGCAATGAAATCTCCAGCATAAAATCTTATTAGCTGTAGGTTAGTTGAATTAACAACTATTAAAAAATCCTGTATCTAAGAT